>JBFJMD010000007.1:0-18735 GCA_041634115.1 Thermoanaerobaculia bacterium
ATCTCCCGCCCGGGGCGGGGCGCCGAGGCAGGGCCCGGCTGAGGAGACTGGCACGTCGCCACCAAAGAGGATCTTCCCGTCTCCTGCCCGGGGCGGGGCGCCGAGGCAGGGCCCGGCAGAGGAAACTGGCACGTCGCCACCAAAGAGGATTCTCCCCCTCGCCCGCCCGGGGCGGGACGCGGCTCGTCTATCGGGCCGATGCGGGTGCGGGATCGGCAGCGGCCTGGGAGAGGCGGGCGAGCTCGACGCCGCTGTAGTAGTGGTGGAGGATCGAGTCGTAGCCGTGGCCGCGCATCGACATGCCGTAGGCGCCGACCTGGCACATGCCGACGCCGTGGCCCCAGCCGCGGCCCGAGAACAGCCACCCGGCCTCGCGCCCCGACGGCCGCAGGCGCTTCACCGTGAACAGCGTGTCGGGCAGGTCGAGCGTCCAGCGGACCGGCAGGCCGGCGACCTCCTCGAAGCGGCCGTCGGCGCCGATCAGCCGCATCTTCCCCACCCTCCCCGACACGCCGCGGGCGACGACGGCCAGGTCGCTCAGCTCCAGCCCCGGGTAGCGGGTGCGCACCAGCTCGGCGAGCTGCGAGTCCGTCCGGAAGCGGGTCCAGGAGCTCAAGTTGCTCGTCCGGTCGTAGGCGACGCCGTCGAGGTCCACCTCCTGCGAGACCCCGACCAGCTCGCCGTCGAGCAGGTAGAGGTGCAGCCGGTCGCCGGGGACGAGCCCCAGCGGGCCGGCCTCCGCCTCCCCGCCGCGCCGCCGGAACGTCGCCAGCCGGCCGGGCAGCGGCAGCTCTTCGACCTCGGCCCCGGCGCGGAACCGGAGCCGGCCGCCCGCGAGCGCCAGGTAGCGGACGTCGCGACGCTCCAGGATCCGCAGGAAGAGCGCCAGCTGGAAGATCGTCTCCTCCAGCTCCTCCTCTCCCAGCGGCAGGTCGAGCGGCGCCGCGAGGAGGCCGCTCCGGATCAGGTAGGCGGCCAGCTTGAGCTCTTCCTCGCCCCAGCCGGCGGGCGGGTTGTCGAGCAGATAGGCGAGGTCCTCGCGGGCGACGAAGAGGCGGGCGTCGAGCGCCAGGTCGAACTGCGAGGCGATGAAGCGCTGCACCTCCCGCCGCTCCAGCGAGGCCAGCCGGTCGTCGGGGACGGCCAGTCCGGCGAGCCGCGCCAGCCGCGACAGGCGGCCGCCGAAGTCCGACGCCGACGGCGGCCCGGCGGCGGCGGGCAGCAGGCGGCGGGCGAGCTCGCGGGCGATCGTCTCGCCGCGCGGCGAAGCCCCCGCGAGCTGGTCGATGCCGCTCTCGAGGCAGGGGACACCCTTGAGGTACG
Organism: Thermoanaerobaculia bacterium; assembly: GCA_041634115.1. Classification (GTDB taxonomy): domain Bacteria; phylum Acidobacteriota; class Thermoanaerobaculia; order Multivoradales; family JAHEKO01; genus JBFJMD01. Next base: position 1,324 of record JBFJMD010000007.1, read on the forward strand.
GCGCGCTCTTCAGCGGGAAGACCGTGGCCACGTCCTCGGTGTGACCGCCGCAGGTGGAGCTGTAGAGCGCGTCCACCAGCTCGCGCTGCCAGAGCAGCACCAGACCCGCGGTCTCCGCGATCGCGCGGTCGGTAAGCGGGTGCTCGGACTCCATGCCGCCGTAGACCTGGCAGCGCGGCGTGGCGCAGATGTCGTAGCCCTCGTCCCGGAACTCTCCCATGTTCTTCAGCGTGTAGGTGCGGGCGGCCACCGTCTGCGCCTTGAGCGCGTCGAGGTTGTCGTAGATCGCGGGGCCCATCTCGCGCGGCACCACCCCGCGCAGGTATTCCTCGAACTCGACCTCGTTGATCAGGTTGAGCGTTCCGCGGTCGTTCAGGTAGACGAGGATCTTGCCGCGGTAGCGGCCGCCCTCGACCCGAATGCCCTCGCCGTCCGCGCGCCGCACCTCGATCCAGCGGCCGGGCACACGCACCGCGCGGCCGGCCTGCGTCACCCGCAGCGCGACGTCGGCGAGCGCCGCCGGCTCGCCGACCACCCAGGCGTCGTGGACGTTGATCTGCGCCAGCGAGCGCCGCGCCGCGTCCGCCGCCTCGCGCGTCGGGTAGCGGCCGATCCGGACCCGGTAGAGGTCGGTGCCGGCGTCGAAGACGACGTCGGCGGTCTCGCCGGTGCGCTCCGCGAGGCGCGCGGCGAGCCCCCGCGCCTGGCGCTCGTCCTTGAGCGCCGCCACCTGCAGCCGGTAGGTGGGCGGCCGCGCCACCGCCGCCCAGGGCTCGATCCGCATCGCCGAGACCACCGCCACCCGCTGGCCCCCGGCCACGGCCACGAGCTCCGATTCGCAGCAGGGCAGCGACACCGCCTCCAGGTCCGTGGCGAGACCCACGCGGACGACCCGGGGCGCGGCCGGCAGGGGCCTCGGCGGCGGCTGCGGCGACTGCGGGTGGACGGTCGGCTGGGCGGCGACCGGCGGCGCCGCCTCCGCCCGCGTTCCGGGCGCCTCCCCCGGAGCGGCCGGGCGGGGGGCGACCGGCGGCGGGGCCGGCGGCGGCGGCAGCGGGTGCGCGCACGCCAGCAGGATCAGGAAGGCCGCGAACGCCCAGGCCGGGCGCTTCACGCCCCGCCCTCCACCGGCTCCTCGCCGCGCACGAGCGCCACCAGGGTCGCCGCGAAGGCGATCGCCAGCGCGCCGTTGGCCGCCCCCTGGACCACGCTCATCGCCAGGCTCACGCCGAGCCGCACCACGAAGTGGTCCTGCAGCGCGAAGTCCAGCGTGAGCGAAGCCGTCAGGAAGACGACCGTCAAGACGATCGCGGCGGCGAGCATCATCAGGAAGACGAGCAGCACCGCCCCGGGGCGGCGGAAGAGGATCGCCAGCGACCGCCGGCTGGCGGCGAGCGTCGCGGAGGTCTCGCGCGCGAGCTCGGCCTGGGCGAGATTGAACCAGAGGGCGAAGAAGACGGCCACCGGCACGACGAGCAGCGCCAGGCCGCAGCCGACGGCGACGAGCGCCGCGGGGCCGACGTCGCGGCCGGCGAGGGCGGCCAGGGCGACGGCGGAGAGCGCGACCGCCGCGACCGCCAGTCCGATGGCGCCGAAGAGGTTGATCAGCCAGAAGTAGCGCCACACGTAGCGCCGCGCCCAGCCGGCGAAGGCGGCGAGCGAGAAGGTGCGGAACTCCGGCCAGCCGCTCTCGCGGAGAAGCGCGGCTCGCCGCTCGCCGGCCATCAGGACGCCCAGCGTGCCGCCCTGGAAATAGCTGTAGACGATGAGCGCCACGGTCCAGACGCAGGCGGTGGCGACCAGGGCGAGGGCCAGCGGCAGCAGGTTCCCGGCGACCGCCCGCGAGAGCGCCTCGGCCGCCGCCGATCCCCCCTGGAAGGAGCCGCGCGCGGCGCCGGCGATCGAGCGGAAGACGGCGAAGCCGACGACGAAGAAGATCGGCAGCAGCCCGATCGCGAAGACGACGGCGACGAGCATGCCGCCGGCGAGCTGCACCAGCACCAACTCCCAGTTGGCGCGGAAATTCAGCAGGCCGCGGCGAACGCAGTCGAGGGCTGAGAGGCGCATGTCCGCGGCGGTCAGAGCCAGGGTTCTGCCAGCTTGACCTCGCGCCGGAAATCGCCGGCCTCGATCGCGATCGGCTTGGTCATCTCGTGCAGGCGGCTGACCAGGCTCGCGGGGATGCGCTCGGCGAGGAGCGGCTGGCCGCCGGCGCCCGGCATGCGATCGAGCGCCGCCGTGCCGCGCGGCTCGAGATCGAACCGGTAGTTCGAGGTGAACAGCGTCGGCAGCCGATCGGTGTAGCGGGTGTTCATGATGAGGTAGAGGATCTCGCTCACCCAGGCGCTCGGCTTCTGCGCCCCCAGCTCGTCGAGCACCAGCACCTCGGCCCGCATCACCGGCCGGAGCACCTCGTGCTTCGAGCTCCTCGAGACCGGGTCGAAGGTGGACTGGATCTTGTGGATCAGGGAGGTGAAGTCTGCGAAGAGTCCGCGCACCCGGTAGCGGCGGATCAGGTCGACCAGCACCGCCACCGCCAGGTGGGTCTTGCCCACGCCCGGCGGTCCCACGAAGAACAGGCCCTGCTCGCGGAACCGGCCGTCGTCGCCGAGAAAGCCCTCGACGTACTCCTCACAGCGGCGGCGCGCGGCGAAGAGGCTGTCGCGGACCTCCGCGCGCTCCGCGTGGACGTTGAAGTTGGAGAAGTTGCAGCCGCGGTAGCGGGGCGGGATGGCGGCCGCCTCGAGCAGCCGCGGGGCGAGCTCCAGCTTGCGGCACTCGCAGGGCCGCGCCGAGCCCGCGCCGCCGTCCTCTTCCAGAATCCACCCGCGGCCACCGCATTCGGGGCAGGCGACCGGGTCTTCCACGCCCCCCTGCATGGCGGAATCGTAGCACGCCGCGGCGGCCGGCGGCGGCGGTTCGCGGACCCCGGCGAGGGGTCTCGCCGCGGCGTCGCCAGCTCAGCGGTCGCGGCGGCTGAGCGGCCCGCTGCGCACCTTCTCGAGCGCGAAGCGCCGGTCGATGCCGGCGTTGCGGTCGAGGATCTCGCGCTCGACGACCTCGAGCAGGCGGTCCATTTCGGTCTGCATCGACTCGAGCTGGTCGCGCATGTTCAAGATCACCTCGACCCCGGCCAGGTTGACGCCGAGATCGCGGGTGAGCGTCAGGATGGTCTCCAGCCGGCGGATCGTGTGCTCGTCGTAGAGGCGGGTGTTGCCGGCGCTGCGCACCGGCCGGATCAGCCCCTCGCGCTCGTACATGCGCAGGGTCTGCGGGTGGATGTCGAAGCGCTGGGCGACGGCGCTGATCATCACGTACTTGCGCCTGTCGACCCGCCTCCGGCGCGCCATCAGAAGTCCTCCATGGCGATCTCGACCGCCTGCGCCGAGCCCCCGTCCCCCTTGGGGAGGGTGATCTCGAGCACCCCCAGCTCGAAGCGGGCGCTGATCCGCGACGTGTCGATCCGCTCGCCCAGCTCGAAGGTCCTGCGGAAGGCGCCGTGGCTCCTCTCCATGCGGGCGAAGTTGCCGCCGGAGGAGGGGTCGCGGCGGCCGGAGAGCTCCAGCCGCCGGCCCTCGACGGCGAGCCGGATGTCGCGGCGCCGGACGCCCGGCAGCTCGGCGAAGAGCACGAAGTCCTCGCGCCGCTCGAGGACGTCGACCGCCGGCGACCAGGAGCCCGGGAGCTCCGCCGCCTCCTCGTCGAAGCCCTGCGGCACCAGCATCTGCTCGAAGAGCGCGTTGACGTGCTCGCGCAGCCGCTCGAGCCTCTCGAAGTAGGACTCGCGACGCATCGGGTTCCGGCCCTGGACTCCGCTCCGGACGGCGGGCTAGCTCGCCGCCTTGTCGTCCACGTCCACGTACTCGGCGTCGATCACCTCGCCCTCGCCGTCGCCCCCTTCGGCGGCCGGGCGTGCGGCGCCCTCCGCGGCGCCCGCCTCGGCGGTCTGCTTGTACATGACCTCCGCCAGCTTGTGCGAGGCCTGGGTCAGCTTCGACGAAGCCTCCTGGAGGGTCGCCAGGTCGTCCGCCTCGAGCGACTTCTTGGCCTCCTCGATCGCCCGCTCCAGCTCGCCCCGCTCGGACTCGCCCAGCTTCTCCCGGTTCTCGTTGAGGGTCTTCTCGGTGGCGTAGATGAGCTGGTCGAGCGAATTGCGCGCCTCCACCTTCTGCCGCCGCCCCTTGTCCTCCTCGGCGTGGGACTCGGCGTCCGTGACCATCCGCTTGATCTCGTCTTCGGCGAGGCCGCTCGAGCCGGTGATCGTGATCTTCTGCTCCTTCGAGGTTCCCAGGTCCTTCGCCGAGACGTTGAGGATGCCGTTGGCGTCGATGTCGAACGTCACCTCGACCTGCGGCACGCCGCGCGGCGCCGGCGGGATGCCGACCAGGTGAAAGCGTCCGAGCGTGCGGTTGTCCCTGGCCATGTCGCGCTCGCCCTGCAGCACGTGCACCTCGACCGAGGTTTGGCTGTCGGCCGCGGTCGAGAAGATCTCGCTCTTGCGCGAAGGGATCGTGGTGTTGCGGTCGATCAAGCGGGTGAAGACGCCGCCGAGGGTCTCGATGCCGAGCGACAGCGGCGTGACGTCGAGCAGCAGCACGTCCTTGACGTCGCCGCGCAGGACGCCGCCCTGGACCGCGGCGCCGATCGCCACCACCTCGTCGGGGTTGACGCCCTTGTGCGGCTCCTTGCCGAAGAAGTCGCGCACCAGCTTCTGGATCGCGGGCATGCGGGTCTGGCCGCCGACCAGCACCACCTCGTCGATCTGTTCCGAGGTCACGCCGGCGTCCTTCAGCGCCTGGCGGCAGGGCTCGACGGCGCGCTGGACGATGTCCTCGACCATCTGCTCGAGCCTCGACCGGTTGAGCTTGATGTTCATGTGCTTGGGGCCCGAGGAGTCGGCGGTGATGAAGGGCAGGTTGATCTCGGTCTCCTGCGCGCTCGACAGCTCGATCTTGGCCTTCTCCGCCGCCTCTTTCAGCCGCTGCACCGCCATCGGGTCCTTGCTGAGGTCGATGCCCTGGTCCTTCTTGAACTCCTCCAGCAGCCAGTCGATGACCCGCTGGTCGATGTTGTCGCCGCCCAGGTGGGTGTCGCCGTTCGTCGCCTTGACCTCGACGACGCCGTCGCCCACCTCGAGGATCGAGATGTCGAAGGTGCCGCCGCCGAAGTCGAAGACCGCGATCAGCTCGTCCTTCTTCTTGTCGAGGCCGTAGGCCAGCGCCGCCGCCGTCGGCTCGTTGACCAGCCGCTCGACCTTGAGGCCGGCGATCTTGCCCGCGTCCTTGGTCGCCTGGCGCTGGGCGTCGTTGAAGTAGGCCGGCACGGTGATGACCGCCCGCTCGACCTTCTCGCCCAGGTAGTCCTCGGCCGCCTGCCGCAGCTTTTGCAGGATCATCGCCGAGATCTCCTCCGGCGAGTACTGCTTGTCGGCGATCTTGACCCGCACGCCGCCGTCGCCGGGGGCGACCTCGTAGGGCACCATCTTCAGCTCTTCGCTCACCTCGTCGTGGCGGCGCCCCATGAAGCGCTTGATCGAGTAGACGGTCTGGTTCGGGTTGGTCACGGCCTGGCGCTTGGCCACCTGGCCGACGAGCCGCTCTCCGCTCTTGGTGAACGCGACGACGGAGGGGGTGGTGCGGTTGCCCTCCGCGTTGGGGAGCACCTTGGACTCGCTGCCCTCCATCACGGCGACGACGCTGTTCGTCGTGCCGAGGTCGATGCCGATGATCTTGCTCACTTTTCTTTCCTCCTCTACCGGACTCCGGACTGAATTGGGATCGGCGGGTGAACTGCGAGAGACGTCCCTGCCGACCCGTAGAGTACAAACCTAAGCAGGCTCTTGTCAAGCCTGCATCCGATAGAATCTAACAGCGAAGAGCTAAGATTTCTTCCCGGCGGCGGCTCAATCCAGCAGGACCAGGGGCGGGGCCCCGGTGGGCTCCGGGACCGCAAAGTCCGGATCGAGCAGGAAATTCCCGGTGATCGAGCCCGTCCGGGCGCTCTCCGACGGGCTCTCGCCGCCGGCCGAGAGCAGGTAGCTCACCTCGGTCGCCTGCCACTCGAGCGCGCCCCCGGCCGGGGCCTCCAGGTCGCCCGGCGCCAGCAGCCCCATCTCCACCAGCGGCTCCAGCTCCTCCGGGTAGCGGCCGCGCAGGAGGAAGAAGACCGACGCCGTGCGGTGCACCTTGAGGTACGAGATCGCCCGCCGGTCCTTCGCCAGTCCGGCCCGCAGGCTCTCCTGCCACGGGTAGGGCAGCAGCACCCGGCCCGGCTCGAAGAAGACGAGGCCGACGAAGAGCGCGGCGAGCGCCAGCCCGAGGAGGCGCGCCGGCCAGGGCTGGACGCCCGGCGGCGTCCGCGGCGCCCGCGGCGCCCGCGGCCGGCGGACCCGGCGCGGCGTCTTCGCCGCGGGCGCGGCCGGCGCTTCGGCGGGAGCCGGGGGCGCCGGCTCGAGCGCTTCCGCCGGCTCGAGCGCCTCCGCCGGCGCGGACGCCGCCTCGTCGGGCTGCGCGGTGACCAGCCCGGCCCGCTCCCAGCGGTAGAGACAGAAGGCCACCTTGTATTCCGAGCTCCCCGAGGTGGCCGCCAGCTCCGACACCGAGCGGCGACCGTTGACCAGGGAGAAGATGCGGCCGGCCTCCTCGCCCAGGTCCTCGATCGCCAGCTCGCGCAGCGGGTCCTCGCCGCCGCGGGTGCCCGCGTCCTCGCCGAAGGCCTCCGGCGCGCGGCCGAAGACGCTCTTCGGCTCCGGGATCCTGCCCTCGAGCAGCCCCGCCGCGCCGCCGAGGTCCCGGCTCGCCCGGATCAGCAGCTCCTCCACCGGGATCGGGCTCATCTCCCCCTCGTAGGCGACCTCGTCGCCGCGGTAGAACTTGAAGTCGCCGTGGTTCCAGGAGAGCGCCTGCAGGCACAGCCGGTAGGTGTGGATGCGCAGCGCCTCCCAGAGCTGCTGCGGGTCCAGGTAGGAGCGCTCCTGCAGGAGGTCGATGACCTGCCCGCCTCCCGACTGCTGCTCCGCGGCGAGCTCGGCGAAGCGGTTCGGCGGCACCAGGCCGAGGGTGGCGAGCACCCGCCCGAGGCCGTCCTCCAGGCTCTGGTTGAGGGCGTCGGCCGACACCACGGCCCCCTCGAGCAGCGAGAAGGCGATGATCTCGTGCTCCCCCTGGATGGTCAGGATCCCGGTCTGGGCCTCGCGCCCGAGGGCCAGGAGGACCTCGCCGAGCTGCCGGTCCTGGAGATTGCCCTCGAGGCTCATCGCCCGCTCTCGACGCGCAGGCGCAGCAGCAGGTAGATCGCGGCGCCGACGGCCACGACCACCCACACGAGCCCGCTACCCGGGTCGAGCCCCCACGGCACCGGCAGCCCGATCGCCGCCGCCGGCAGGGTCGCCAGGGCGAGCGCCGCCGCCACCGCGCCGAGCGCCCGGCCCCAGAGCCCCCGCTCGGCCTCGGAGAAGCCGGGCAGGAGCACCCGGCGGACCAGGTCGGCCCGCCCCGGCCACCAGCGGTCGGGGAGGCCGGCGGGGCGGTTGCCGGAGCCGCGGCTCGCGACGTGCACGCCCACCGCGATGAGCACGAAGACGAGGGCCAGCGGCAGCGACAGGGTGCGGCGCCAGAGGGTGGTCCAGGTCGCCGCCTCGCCCCGCCGCCACTCGGCGCGCAGCTCGGCGCGGATCTCGCCGACCCGCTCGAGGCCGCCGTCCACGGCGACCGCCCGCTCGCCGGTCTCGGCCCGCATCCAGGCGTTCACCCGATCGCTGTCTAAGCGCCGCGCGGCGCGCAGCGCGCTCTCCGACTCGTCGAAGCGGTAGAGCTCGGAGTGGGCCTTGCTCAGATTGAACTGGACCGCGGCCTGGAGGTCCTGGCGGGTCGCGCCCGCGGCCTGGAACTGGTCGATCGCGCGCTGGAACTGGCCGGCGTGGAAGAAGCAGGTGCCGAGGTCGATCGTGGCCGTGACGTTGCCGGGCTCGGACTCGAGGATCTCCTGGTAGAGGTCGCGGGCCTGGTCCCACTGCCCGAGCTTGCGGTGGGCGTCGGCCACCAGCTGCTTCACCGCCACGCTCTCCGGAAGCTGCGCGCGCAGGATGCCGAGGTCGGTCACCAGGTCGCCGTCGAGCCGCCCGGCGGAGGCGTCGACGATGGTCTGCAGCGGCCCGAAGAGCTCGACTTCCACCCGCCGCGCCTGCTCGCTGACCGCGGCCGGCAGCCCGCCGAGCGCGATCCACACGGCGACGAACAGGATCCGCTCCAGGCGGCCGGCGTAGCCCCAGAGCAGGACCGACCAGTAGATCGCCAGCCACAGCAGGCCCGAGGGCAGCAGGATCGGCCACGCCAGCGCCACCAGCGCCAGGGCGTGCGAGAGCGGCGTCGGCAGATACCGGATCAGCGCCGCGACGAGATCGCGATAGAGCAGCGCCCCCTTGGTCGCCATCTGCAGGGCCACGAAGACCACCGCCGTCAGCGCCAGGACGGTCGCCAGCCAGAGCGCCAGGTCGTGGAGCAGGATGAACCGCTCGAGCGGCAGCCGCAGCGCCCGCAGGTAGCCCTCGAGGCGGGCCACGACGGCCGCCAGCCGCGCGCCGCGCAGGCGCTCGGCCTCCGCCCGGGCGAAGGCGGCCTCCGGGCGGCCCGGATCGAGCCGCTCGGCCGCGGCGAGCGCCCAGCCGGAGCGCTCGAAATCGCCCTCGCGGGCGAGCTCCACGGCGAGGATCGCGGCGCCGACGGCGAGGTCGGGAAGCCGCTCCATCCCGAGCTCGCGGGTGTGGGCGAGCAGGCCGTCGACCGCGGTCGAGGCCGCTTCGGGCTCGCCGCCGTTGACCGCGGTCAGCCACTCGATCCAGCCGTTCTGGAGGCGGGCGAGGAGCGCCCGCGAGGCGGGATCGACGGCGAAGCCCTCGAGGTCTTCGGCGCCTCCGGCCGCGCCCGCGAGCAGGGCCGCCGCCAGCCAGCTCGCGGCGAGGACGCGCCGCCATCGCCGCGCCCCGCGCCGCCCGGGCAGCGCCCGCCCCCGATCGAGCCGCCGGCCCTGCCCGAGATCCGCGGGATCGCAGTCGGCGAGGGGTGGAAAGGTCAGGCTAACCCCGCTTCTGGACGTAGCGAAGGCGGAAGCGGTAGAGCAGGTCTTCGAGCATCCTCGCCTCCTGCGCGGTCAGGTTGCCGGCGGTCTTGGCGCGCAGCACGTCCAGGAGGTCGATGTAGAAACGGGCCGCCTCGAGGTTCTCCATCGACTCGCCCTCCGGCAGCCGCGCCTCGCCCAGGTAGATCGCGATCGGCTCCGCCAGGACGCTCAGGAGCTCGGCGAATCCGAGGGCGCCGGCGCCCGGCGGGGCGCCGGGGATCTCGAGCGGAGGGCGCTCGGCCGCGGCGCCCTCCGGCGCCGGCTCGGGGCCCAATGCGGGCGCCGGCCGCTCGGCCTCGCGCGGCGGCGGCGGCGCTTCGGCGCCGGCGGCGGCCGGCTCGGCGCCGGCCCGGTCGTCGCCTCCCAGGTCCCGGAAGTCCTCCCGCAGCTCACCGTCGGCGGTGAACATCCTCTTGTCGGTGACCTTGATGCCCTTGTCTTCGCTCACCGCCGTTTATCGTAGCAAGGGGCCGCGAAGCGGAACAAGGTAGGATCCCGCGATGAGCGCCGAGCACGAGTCGCGCGGCGGACTGCGCCGACTGACGGAGCTGGTGGTCCGGCTGCGCGGCCCCGACGGCTGCCCCTGGGACCGCGAGCAGCGCCTCGAAGACCTTCGCGCCTACCTGGTCGAAGAGGCCCACGAGGCGGCGGCGGCGATCGACGCCGGCGACTGGCGGGAGCTCGGCGACGAGCTCGGCGACCTGCTCTTCATGATCGCGTTCGTGGGCGAGCTCGCCCGCGAGGCCGGCGGCTTCAGCCTCGACGAGATCGTCGACCGGGCGGAGGCCAAGATGATCGCCCGCCACCCGCACGTCTTCGGCGACGTCCGGCTCGAGGACGCGGCGGCGGTGCGCCGCTTCTGGGAAGAGCGCAAGGCCGCGGAGTCCGACCGCGGGCGCTCGCAGCTCGAGGGCGTTCCCGCCTCGCTGCCGGCGCTCGTCGGCGCCTACCGTCTGACCCAGAAGGCGGCGGGGGTGGGCTTCGACTGGCCCGACCCGGACGCGGTGCTGGACAAGATCGACGAGGAGCTGGCGGAGCTGCGCGCGGCGCTAGCGGGCGGGGGCGCCGAGGCCCGGACGCGGGCCCGCGCCGAGACCGGCGACCTGCTCTTCACCGTCGCCAACCTCGCCCGCCACCTCGGGATCGACCCGGAGGCCGCCCTGGCGCGGACGAACCGCAAGTTCCGGCGCCGCTTCGCCCGGCTCGAGCGCGAGCTGGAGGCGGCCGGCCGCTCCCTCGCCGAGGCGTCGCCGGAGGAGCTCGAGGCGCTGTGGGAGGAGGCCAAGCGCTCCGAGCCCGGCGAGGAGGCCGATTAGCCGGCGCCGCCGCTCAGCCCGTCGGCAGCGCCTCGCGCACCAGCGGCAGCACCGTCTCGGCGATCCGCTCGTGCCCCGCCGCGTTCGGGTGGATCCCGTCCGCCAGGTTGAGCTCCGGCCGGCCGCCGACCCCGTCGAGCAGGAAGGGAACCAGCGGCACCTCGAGCTCTCCGGCGAGCCGCGGGAAGATCGCCTCGAAGCGCGCCCCGTAGTCCGGACCGTAGTTGGGCGGCAGCTTCATCCCCGCCAGCAGGACCCGGGCGCCGGCCGCCCGCGCCCGGTCGACGATCCGTCGCAGGTTCTCGGCGGTCGCCTCGGGCGGGATCCCCCGCAGGCCGTCGTTCGCCCCCAGCGCCACGAACACGACGTCCGGGCGCTGGCGCAGGATCCAGTCGAGCCGCGCGAGGCCGCCGGCGCTGGTGTCGCCGCTCACCCCGGCGTTGACCACCTCGACCGCGGCCCCCTCGCGGGCGAGCGCCTCGGCCACCAGGGCGGGAAACGCCGACTCCTCGCCGAGGCCCAGGCCGGCGGTCAGGCTGTCGCCGAGGAAGACGAGGCGGGGCGGTCGCTCCGCCGCCGCCGCCGCGGCCGGGGCGGCGGCGCCCGCCGGCTCGCCCGCCGCGGGCCGCGGCTCGCCCTCCGGCGCCCCGCCGCAGGCGAGGGCGGCGGCGAGGGCGATCGGGCCGAGGGGGTAGAGGGCGAGGCGCACGCCGGCGATTCTACGCCCCTCTTCTTTCGTGCTAGCTTCGCCGCGCGAGACCCCCGAGAGACCGTGCCCGCCGAGCCCCACACGCCGAGCGCCGAGCCCCGGATCGAGCTGCGCGGACTCACCCGCCGCTTTCCGTCGGGGGGCGCCGAGATCACGGTCCTCGACCAGGTCGATCTGGAGATCGCCGCCGGCGAGTCGGTGGCCATCCTCGGCCCCTCGGGCAGCGGCAAGTCGACCCTCCTGGCGCTGGTCGCGGGCCTCGACCGCCCGAGCCGCGGGGAGGTCCTGCTCGACGGCGAGCCCATCCAGGACCTCGACGAGGACCGGCTGGCGATCCTGCGCCGGCGCAAGGTCGGCTTCGTCTTCCAGTCCTTCCAGCTCCTCGGCAACCTGACCGCGCTCGAGAACGTCGAGCTGCCGCTCGACCTGGCGGAGGCGCCGTCGGTGCGGGCGCGGGCGACGGAGCTGCTCGAGCTGGTCGGCCTGGGGGCGCGCGGACACCACTACCCGGCGCAGCTCTCCGGCGGCGAGCAGCAGCGCGTGGCGCTGGCGCGCGCCTTCGCGACGCGGCCCCCGATCCTGCTCGCCGACGAGCCGACGGGCAATCTCGACCCGGCGACCGGCCAGCGGGTGCTCGCCGTCCTCGCCGACCTGCGCACCCGCTTCGGCACCACGCTGGTGCTCGTCACCCACGACCCGGCGGTGGCCGCCATCGCGGATCGCCGCCTCCACCTCGACGCCGGCCGGCTGGTGGACGGGCGCTCCGCCGCGTCCCCATGAAGGTCTCCGCCTTCGCCGCCTACATGCTCCACGAGGCGCGCGGGGCGCGCGGCCGCCTCGCCTTCTTCGTCGCCTGCCTCGCGGTCGGGGTGGCGGCGGTGGTGGCGGTGGCCGGCCTGGGCTCGGCCCTCGAATCGGCGATCCGCCGCGAGGCGCGGCAGCTCCTGGCCGCCGACCTCTCGGTGAGCGGCCGGCGCCCGATCCCCGAGGCCGTGGCCGGGATCGTCGCGACCCGGCCGGGGATCGAGACGGCGCGGGTCAAGGAGATGGTCACCGTCCTCGCCACCCCCGGCGACGGCGAGCGCCCCGGCGACAGCCTGCTCGTCGAGCTGAAGGCGGTCGCGGGCGGCTACCCGTTCTACGGCGACCTGGTCCTCGCGCCGCCGCGGCCCCTGGCCGAGCTGCTCGGCGCGGAGACGGTGGTCGTCGCCCCCGACCTGCTGTCGCGGCTCGGAGTCGCGGTCGGCGAGGAGCTCCTGATCGGCGGCGAGCGCTTTCGCATCGCCGGCGCCGTCGAGTCCGAGCCCGACCGCATCGCCGGCATCTTCACCCTGGGGCCGCGGGTCTTCCTCTCCGAGCCGGGCCTCGCCCGCTCCGGTCTCGAGCGCTTCGGCAGCCGGGTCTCCCACCAGCTCCTGGTGAAGGCCCCCGCCGGCGCCTCCGCGGCCGACCTCGCGCGCCTCGCCGACGAGCTGCGGGCGGCCGCCGGCGAGCGCTACCGGGTCGAGACCTTCGCCGAGGCCCAGCCGGCGCTGCGCGACGGCCTGCGGCGGGTCGAGCGCTTCCTGGGCCTGGTGGCGCTGCTGTCGCTGCTGCTCGGCGGCGTCGGCGTGGCGCAGACGACGCGCGCCTGGCTGGCCGGGCGCATGGACGCGATCGCGGTGCTGCGGACGCTCGGGCTGCGGCCGCGCGAGGTGCTCTTCCTCTACCTGGGCCAGGCCGTCGCGCTGGCGCTCGCCGGGAGCATCGCCGGGGTCGTCGCCGGGCTGGCGCTGGAGCGCGCCCTGCCGCCGCTCCTGGGCGGCATCCTGCCGGCCGGCCTCGAGCTGCCGCTGTGGCAGCCGCGGGCCGCGGCGCGGGGGATCGCGCTGGGCCTCGGCGCCGCCCTCGTCTTCAGCCTGCCGCCGCTGCTGGCCACCCGCAGGGTGCCGCCGCTGCGGGTCCTGCGCAAGGACGTCGAGCCGATCGCCGCCGGCTGGACGATCCGGGCGGCCACCACGGCGGCGCTGGTGGCCGGGGTGTGGGCGGCGGCCTCGCTCCAGGCCGGCTCCGCCCGCCTCGGCCTGCAGTTCGCGCTCGCCGTCGGCGCCGCCGCCGCGGTGCTCGGCCTCGTCGCCCTGCTGGTGGTCAAGGGCATCGGCAGGCTGCCGCGCCGCTGGGGGCGGACCTGGATGCGCAACGGGCTCGCGGCGCTCGCGCGGCCCGGGGCGGCGACCCTCGGCGCGGTGACCGCGCTGGGCCTGGGCGTGCTGCTCCTGGTCGCCATCCGACTCGTCGAGCGGACCCTCGTCGTCGAGCTCTCCCCCGGTCCCGAGAGCGCCGCCCCGACCGCCTTCCTGCTCGACATCCAGCCCGACCAGTGGCCGGGGGTGCGGGAGCTGCTGGCTTCGACCGGAGCGCGGGAGATCGAGTCGGTGCCGGTGGTCAGCGCGCGGCTCGCGTCCCTCGGCGGGCGCCCGGTCGACGAGCTGGCCGGCGAGACCGGAGAACGACGGCGCAACTGGGCGCTCACCCGCGAGCAGCGGCTGACCTGGCTCGACGAGCTGCCGCCCGACAACCGGGTCGTCGCCGGCGCCCTCTGGAGCGACCCCGGCCGCGACGAAGTGAGCGTCGAGCGCGACTTCGCCGAAGAGCTCGGGGTCGGCCTGGGCGACGAGCTGACGTTCGACGTCCAGGGGGTGCCGGTCACGCTCTGGATCACGAGCCTGCGCAGCGTCGACTGGCGCACGTTCGGCATCAACTTCTTCCTGGTGGCGGAGCCCGCCGCCCTGGCGGAGGCGCCGCACGTGCGGCTCGCCACCTTCCGGGCGCCGGAGGGCGACGAGCAGCGCATCCAGGACCGGCTGGCGGCGGGGTTTCCGAACGTCACGATGCTCCCCATCCGGCGGGTGCTGGAGGTGGTGCGGACGGTCCTCGGCCGCCTCGCGGTCGCGGTACGCTTCCTCGGCGGCTTCACGATCCTCGCCGGCACGATCACGCTGGCGGGGGCGGTGAGCGCCGGCTCGGTGCGGCGCGCCCGCGAGATCGCCCTGCTCAAGACGCTCGGGATGACCCGGCGCGGGGTGGCCTCGATGCTGGCCGTCGAGTACGCCCTCCTCGGGCTCGTCGCCGGCGCGGTCGGCGCCGGCGGCGGGCTCGTGCTCGCCCGCGTCGTGGTCGTGCGCGGAATGGAGCTCGCCTTCCGCCCGGACCCGCTGGCGCTGGCGCTGGCGGTCGCCGCCGCGGTGGCGCTCACCGCCGCCACCGGCGTCGCCGCCAGCGCCGCCGCCCTCAACCGCCGCCCGGCGGCGCTGCTGGGCTCGGAATAGCTAGCCCGACCTTCTCACCGATCCCCTGCTGCGACGGCGATCGGTGAGAGGGTCGGGCTATCGCGGCAGTACCCCGGGGCGGTCGGCGAGGTAGCTGACCGGGACAAACTCGTAGCCCGCCGCCCGGGCGCGGGGTAGCTCGCGGGCGAGGACTTCGAGCGTCGTCGGGTAGGGGTGGCCGATGGCGATCGCGGCGCCGCGCTGGCGCGCCTCGTCGAGCAGGCGGGAGAACTGCGCCGCCACCGCCGCCGGGCCCGGGTCCACGTCCAGGAACACCCGGCGCTCGGCCGCCGGCACGCCGAGATCGAGGGCCACGCGGTAGCCGACGCTGTCGGGGCTCGTGCGCGAGTCGACGAAGAACAGGCCGCGGTCGGCGACGACCGAGAGGATCGCCCGCATCCTGGCCGGGTCGGCGGTGATCCCCGAGCCCATGTGGTTGTTGACCCCCGCCGCCCCGGGCACCGCGTCGAGCGCCCGCCGGGTGGCCTCGGCGAGCCCCTTCCGGTCCATCGCCCGGGTCAGCGCGCCGGGTCCCGGGTTGGCGCCGTTCTTGGGCTCCATCGGCAGGTGGCAGAGGACCTCGGCGCCGCGCCGGCGCAGCTCGGCGGCCACCGCCGCCGTCCGGGTCTCGAACGGCAGCACCGCGTAGGCGAGCGGCACGCCGAGCGCCTCGAGCTCTTCGACCTCGCCCAGGCTGCGGCCGAGGTCGTCGAAGAGGATGGCGACCCGGGCCCCCGCCGCGGCCGGATAGGCCGCCGGCCGGGGCGGGGCGGCGGGCGCCGGCGCGGGCCCCGGCGCCGGCGGCCGGCGACGCTCCGCCACCTTCCCCGGCTCGGGAGCCGGCGGCGCGGGCTGCCGGCGGGAGCCGAACCAGACCCCGGCGGCGAAGGCGAGGGCCAGACCCGCCGCGGCGAGCAGGAGCGGGAGCAGGAGCCGACGCCGCGAGAGCGGCGAGCGGCGGCGGCGGCGCGACACGGTCTGACGAGAGCGGCGGCGCGGGCGGCGCGGCTAGGCGACCTTGCGCAGCGGCTCTTCGGCCTCTCGCAGGATCTCGAGGCCGCGCTCGAGGATGAGGTCCTCGATCGGCACCTCGGTCTCCGAGAAGCGGCGGGTGGACTCGCTCACCAGCACGCCCGGCACCACCGAGGCGTCGATGACCTCGCCGTCGGGGCCGCAGTAGAAGGCGTCCGTCAGGAACAGTCTGCCGCCGTCGGCGAGCTCCACCTGCGCCATCCGGCCGGCGTGTCCGAAGGTGCGCTCGCCGACCAGCTCGCCGCCGGCCGCCTGGGCGAGCGCCGCGGCCAGGATCTCGCTGGCTCCCTGCGATCCGCGGTCGGTGAGCACCACCAGGCGTCCCCGCCACACGGGCTCTTGGCCGCCCTCGAACGACTGCACCGTGCCCTGGCGGCTCTTCAGCTCGCCCAGCCGCCCGGAGGCGAAGAGCCCGGCGACGGCGTACGCGGCCTCGGCGTCGCCGCCGGCGGTGCCCCGCAGGTCGACCACGAGACCGGAGCGCTCCGGCCCGAGGGAAGCGAGGAGCCGCCGCACCTCGGCGGCCGTCCCGGGGCCGAACTCCGCGATCGTCAGCACCGGGGCGTCGTCGACCTCGCGCAGCGCCGGCGGCGGCGGCGCGTACTCGGCCAGCTCGAGGCGCAGATCGTGGGTCTGGCCGCGGCGCACCACCTGGATGCCGATCTCGGTGCCCGGCTCGCCGGCGAGCGCGGCGCGCAGCTTCCACAGCGGCATGCGACGGGTCGAGGCGCCGTCGAGCTTGGACAGGATGTCGCCCTTGCGCAGCCCCGCGACCGCGCCGGGGCCGCCCGGCGACACCGCCAGGATGTACGAGATGCCGCGCTCGCGCACCACCGTCAGGCCGCTGCGGCGGACGCCGATCTCCTGCGCCCGCAGATAGCCGTCCAGCGCCTCGCCCGGCACGTAGGTCGACAGCGCGTCGAGGGCGTCGGTGCTGCCGTCGAGGGCGCCGTCGAAGAGGCCGTCGATCGTCGTCTCGTCGACGTAGGCGCGGCGCACCAGGTTGAGCACCTCCGAGAAGACGGAGAGGTACTTGTAGAGCGAGTCCTCGCCCTCTTCGTCCTGGGAGACCGCGCGCGCCAGGGTGCCGGTGGCGAGCGGCACAAGGACCGCCAGGGAGACGAGAAAGAAGAGGATGCGGCCGCGATTCATGAGCCCTCAGCGAAGCCAGGTCAGGGGGTCTTCGGGGCGATTCTCGACTCGGATCTCGAAGTAGAGGCGCTCCCCGGCGAGTCCCACCGCCTGGCCCAAAGATAGCATATCGTCGCGTTTCACCTGCAGCCGTTCGAGCCCGGCGTAGAGGCTGAAGACGCGGCGCGGATGGTGCACGACCGCGGTCAGCCCGTAGCCCTGGAAGGGGGCCGCGAACAGCACCTTGCCGGGGAAGACCGCCTTCACCTCGCTCCCCGGCCGGGTCTCGATCTCGATGCCGTTGTGCGGCACCCGCGTCTGGTAGCGGGGATCGAGCCGCGGCCCGAAGCGGCCGACGACCCGTCCCGCGGAGGGCCAGTCGAGCACCCCGCGGAAGTCCTGCATCGGGGTCCCGGCGAGCGGGCTCGGGTTGCGCCCGTAGAGAAAGTCCAGGAAGTTGGCGAGCTTGCGCTCCTTGTCGATCAGCCGTTCGGTGCGGGCGGCGACCGTCTGCTGCTCGCGCTCGAGCTCCGCGAGGAGGTCGCGCTGGCGGCCGCGCAGCCGGGCGAGGCTCTCCAGACGGCTCGCCTCGCTGGCCAGAAGCCCCTCGATCTCCCGGCGCAGCGCGCCCAGCTCCTCGCCCTCGACGGCGAGCCGGGCGCGGCTCTCGACGAAGGCGTCGATGGCCCCCGCCTCCCGGCGGGCGAGATAGCGCAGCAGCCGAATGCCCGGCAGCAGGTGGCGCTCCGAGCGGATCGACAGCAGCAGCCGCAGCGGGCCCGCGCGCCCCAGCCGGTAG
>JBFJMD010000008.1:0-17386 GCA_041634115.1 Thermoanaerobaculia bacterium
CCGGCCGCCGGGCGCGAAGTCGCCGGCGCTGCGCGCCACCTTGCCCACGAACGGCAGCAGCCGCGCCGGCGCCGGCACGTACTCGCCGTAGGGCACCAGGTGGCGCTTGTCGTAGCGCCCGACGGCGCCGCCGCCGTCCACCAGCAAGGCCGAGTTGAAGTAGCGCTCGCCGGCGCGGGTGGTGCTGTTGAGCAGCACCGGACAGCCGCGCTCGGCGAGCGACCGCAGGTCGCGGCGCAGGAAGCCGTCCTCCTCGTACGAGTAGGGCCAGGCCGCGCTCTCCGGCCAGACCAAAAGCGCCCCGCCCTCGCCGCAGGCGGCGAGCGAGAGCCGGATCAGCCGTCGGTAGTTGTCGCGATTGGCGGCGGGGCTCCACTCCCCCAGGCTCGCGATGTTGGGCTGGAGGACGCGCACCTCGCCCCCGGCCGGACCCCCGCCCGGCGCTCCCGGCGGGCCCGGAGCCGCCCAGCGCGCGCCCCAGGCGAGGACGACGAGCGGCACCGCCGCCGCCCAGGCCCACGTCCGCCAGCGCCCGCGCACCGCCGCGCGGGCCAGGCCGCCGTTCGCCAGGAGCACCAGAAACGAGAGGCCGAAGGAGCCGACCCAGGAGGCCAGCGGCAGCAGGCCGGGGGTCTCCACCGCGGCGTAGGCGGCCAGGTTCCAGGGAAATCCGGAGATCAGGTGCTCGCGCAGCCACTCGAGGCCCACCCAGAGCGCCGCCGCGCCGGCGACGGCGAGGAGCCCGCCGCTTCGCCAGAGGCGGGCGCCGAGGGCGCAGAAGGCGAGGTGGAAGAGCGCCAGGTAGCCGGCCAGGAGCAGCAGCACCGGCGCCGCCAGCCAGGGGGCGAGCCCGCCGTAGGTCTCGAGGGTCGGCCGGATCCAGGGGATCGCGGCGAGCCAGAACGCCAGGCCGTGGACGAAGCCGAGGCGCGCCGGCCACGGGCTCTCGAAGAGCAGGAAGAGCGGCGCCAGCGCCAGCCAGGGGGCGAGGAGGAACGGCGTCCGACCGAAGCAGAGCGCCCAGACGACGCCCCCGGCCGCGGCGCCGAGCGCCCAGAGGGCCGCGCTCGAGACCCTAGTCGATGATCCAGGTGTCGAGCCGGAACTCCTTTCGCACCCGCTCGGCCACCGACTCCGCCTGGTCCGGATCGCGGTAGGGTCCGATCCTCACCCGGTACATGGTGCGGCCGCTGACCTCCACCGGCGCCAGCAGCGCCGGCAGCCCCGCGGTGCGCAGGCGCTCGACCACCCGCTCCGCCTGGCCACGGTCGCTCGAGGAGAAGACCTGGATCACCACCAGCGAGCGCGCCGTCGGCTCGGCGGCGGGGGCCGGCTCGGCGGTCGCCGCCGCGGGGGCGGGGGCGGCCGGAGCCGGGGCGGGGGGCGTCGCCGGAGCCGGCGTGGCCGCGGCGGGGGCGGCCGGCCGCTCGCTCGGCGCCGCCGGCTCCGTGGCCGGAGGCGGGACCGCCGGCTCGCGCCGAGCCGGAGCCCGCGAGGGCGCTTCGCCCGCCTGCGGCTCGGGCGCCGCCGCCGCCCCCTGCGGCGGCCCGGCCGCGGGCGCCGGCTCGGCGGCGCGGCGCGGCCTCGCCCCGGGCTCGCCGCCCGGCCCCTGGCCCTGCCCGCTCTCGGAGAAGAAGCGCAGCTCGCCCAGCGGTTCCTCCCCGGCCGCGACCCCGGAGGTGATCGTCTGCGCCGCGACCGTCTCGACCGGCAGCGAGCCCCCTCGCCGTCCGATCCACACCCCGGAGAGGAAGGCCGCCACCAGGCAGGCCAGCAGGATGACGAAGACGGTCAGCACCTGACGGTTGGTCAGGGCGATCTCGTAGTAGCTGGTCTCGCGAATCTCGCTCATGGAGGGCGGGCCCCGGGACGCCGCCGGCCCCGCCGGCCTAGCTCGGCGTGCCGCTCTTCTTGAGGGCCGGCACGACCGCCTCGAGGAGGTCGATCGGCAGCGGGAAGACTATCGTCGAGTTCTTCTCCGAAGCAATCTCCGTCAGGGTCTGCAGGTAGCGCAGCTGCAGCGTCACCGGATGCTGGCCGATGATCTCCGCCGCCTTGGCGAGGGCCGCGGAAGCCTGCTGCTCGCCGTCCGCGTGGATGATCTTGGCCCGCTTCTCGCGCTCGGCCTCCGCCTGTCGCGCCATCGCCCGCTGCATCTCCTGCGGCAGGTCGACGTGCTTGACCTCGACGGCCGAGACCTTGATGCCCCAGGGGTCGGTCTGCGAGTCGATGATCGACTGCAGCTCGTCGTTGAGCTTCTCGCGCTCCGAGAGCAGGTGGTCGAGCTCGGCCTGGCCGAGGACCGAGCGCAGGGTCGTCTGCGCGATCTGGCTGGTGGCGTAGAGGTAGTTCTCGACCTCGACGACGGCTTTCGAGGGATCCACGACGCGAAAGTAGACCACCGCGTTGACCTTGACGGAGACGTTGTCGCGGGTGATCACGTCCTGGGCCGGCACGTCGTGCACCACCGTCCGCAGCGACACCTTCACCATGCGCTCGAACGGCCAGAAGATGAAGACCAGGCCTGGGCCCTTGGGCTTCTCCGAGAGCCGGCCGAGCCAGAAGGTCACCGCCCGCTCGTACTCGTTCAAGATGTTGATCCAGCGCGAGAACACGATCAGTGCGAGAAATACCAGGAACACGAGTCCATAGACGGGCATTAGAGCTCTCCCTTCGCCAGCGTTTCGTTTCTCGAGTCGGGGCGGACCTTCAAGGTCATGCCTTCGACCCCCACCACCTCGACCTCGTCGCCAACCGCCACCGCGCTCTCGGCGACGGCGTTCCAGATCTCGCCGCGCACGAAGACCTTGCCGCGCGGCGCCAGCGCGCTGCGCGCCACCCCGCGCAGGTGCACGAGACCCTCGAGACCGGTCGTCACCTGACTGCGATGCGCCTTGAAGACCATTCGCACCATGAAGACCACGACCACGAGCGTGAAGAGGGTCGCCGCGGCGATCACGTCGAGGCTCACCCGGATCGCCGGGTCCACGCTCTTGAAGAGCATGAGCGAGCCCAGCACCAGCGAGATCAAGCCGCCGACGGTGAGCAGTCCGTAGCTCGTCACTTTGACCTCCGCGATGAAGAAGATCATCGCCAGGATGATGAGCGCGATGCCCGCGTAGTTGACGGGCAGCACGGAGAGGGCGAAGAAGGCGAGGATGAGACAGATCCCGCCGACCACCCCCGGCAGGATGGCGCCCGGGTTCGAGAACTCGAAATAGAGGCCGAGGCCGCCCAGGGTCATCAGGATGTAGGCGATGTTGGGGTGGGCGATCGCCGACAGGAAGCGCTGGAAGGCGGTCATCTCGAGCTCGCGCAGGCTGGCGCCGGCGGTCGCCAGGGCGACGCCCTCGCCGTCCCCGGCGCGGATCACGCGGCCGTCGATCTCCTTGAGCAGCGTCGGCACGTCGGCGACGACGAGATCGATCAGGCCCTCGGCGAGGGCCTCGTCCGCGGTGAAGGAGCGGCTCTCCACCACCGCCGCCTCCGCGAGCTCCTCGTTGCGTCCGTTGCGGGCGGCGAGCGAGCGGATCGTGGCCGCGGCGTCCTGCTCGACCTTCTCCGCCATCGCCCCTTTGAAGTCCTCGCCCTGGCCGGCCACCGGATGGGCGGCGCCGGTGTTGGTGCCGGGCGCCATCGCCGCGACGTCGGCCGCCATCAGCAGGAAGAAGCCGGCGGAGGCCGCCTGGGCGCCGCTCGGGCCGACGAAGACGACGACCGGGACCTTCGAGCCGAGCATGGCGGTGAAGATCTCGCGGGTGGAGGTGAGCAGCCCGCCCGGGGTCGAGAGCTCGATCACGACCGCGGCGGCGTCCATCCCCTCCGCCTCGGCGAGCGATTCGGTGATGAACTCGGAGGCCACCGGGTGGATGATCGAGTTCACCCGCAGGTGGACGACGACCGGCGAGGTCGCGGGCTTCGGCTCGGCGGCCGGCGGCGAGCCGACTTCGGAGCCGGACGCGGCGCCGAGCGCCAGCAGCCCAGCGCCCGCCGCCGTCAGGCAGCAGGCGATCGCCTTCCGCGCAAGGCGCCCTCGGGCGCTTCGCAACTTCATCACCGACCAGTATAGCCCCGGCGTTCTCCTGCTTCCAACCGGGCCCCCCCGCCTCCGGCCCCCGGCTTACGGCAGCGGGGTCTCCAGGGTCGCGGGGGCCAGGCAGCGCTCTTCGGTGCAGGCCTGGTAGGTCAGCAGCAGCCGGGCCCCGGTCGGGGACTCGGGGCGGGCGCGGCCGCGGATCTCGACGCTGCCCTCGTAGACCGGCAGCTCTTCGCCGGCGGGGCCCAGGGGCGCCGACCGGCCGGGGGGGAAGACGAGGTCGGCGAGGGCCACGCCGACGCCGCCGAGGCCGGTCCCGTTCGGGGCGCCCGGGGCGAAGAGGTGCCAGCCGCCGGCGATCTCGAGCCGCACGCCGAGCTCGCGCCAGCCGTCGGCGTCGGCGGGGCCGAGGGCGATCTCCATCGCCACAGGCCGCTCTTCGACGGCCGGCGCGGCCGGAGCCGCCGCCCCGCTCTGCGCCCCGGCCGCCGCCGGTTCGGCCTTTCCCTCCTCCTCCGCGAGGCGCCAGGCGGCGAGGGCGAGCATGCGGGCGGCCTCGGGCACCCGCTCGACGAGCGGCGCGAAGGCGGCGAGCGTGCGCTCGGCCTCGCGGCGCCAGCGCCCTTCGCCGGTGCGCCGCGCGAGGTCGAGGAAGTTGAGCGCCGCGACGGCGTTGGCCCCCGGCACCGCGCCGTCGAAGACCTCCTTGGTCCGGAAGAGGACGTCGGGGGCGGCCGCCGCCGCGAAAAAGCCGCCGTCGGCGTCGCCCAGCCGCTCGATCTGCTCCGCGGCGAGCTCGCGCGCGGCCTCCAGCCAGCGCGCCTCGCCGCTCGCCCGCTCGAGCGCCAGCAGCCCGCGCACCAGGTAGACGTAGTCGGAGAGAAAGGCGGCCGCCCGCCCGCGCCCCCGGCGCCAGGCGTGGACCAGCACCCCGTCCTCTCGGCGCAGCTCGGAGAGCGCGAACTCCGCCGCCCGCGCCGCGCGCTCGACCAGACGCGGGTCGGGCAGCAGGGCGCCCGCCGTCGCCAGCCCCGAGATCGCCATGCCGTTCCAGTCGGCGAGGACCTTGTCGTCCACCGCCAGCGGCTCGCGCCGCCCCCGCGCCTCGAGCAGCCGCGCGCAGAGCGCCGCCACCTCCCGCGCCAGCTCCTCCCGGGCCGTGCGGCGGCGCTCGGCCTGGTCTGCCAGCGGCTCCGGCAGGTGGAGCACGTAGCGGTCGCCCTCGAAGAAGGGCGCGCCGGAGAAGCCGAGGAGCGGAGCCAGGAAGCCGAAGTCCTCCTCGCCGAGGACCTCGCGCAGCTCCTCGCGGCGCCAGACGTAGAAGGCCCCCTCCTCGCCCCCGGTCTCGGCGTCGAGCGCGCTCCACAGCGCCCCCTCCGGCGAGGTCAGCTCGCGCGCCAGGAAGCCCGCGGTGCCGGCGGCCACCCGCGCCAGCTCCGGGTCGCCGGTGCGCGCCCAGCGGCGGGCGTAGATCTCGAGCAGGAGACCGTTGTCGTAGAGCATCTTCTCGAAGTGCGGCACCTTCCACTCCCGGTCGGTGGCGTAGCGGTGGAAACCGCCGCCGAGCTGGTCGTAGAGGCCGCCGCGGGCCATCCGGTCGAGGGTCGCGTCGAGCATCTCCGCCGCCTTGGGGCTCTCCCCGGCCAGCGCCTCGAGCAGGAAGAGGTTCGAGGGCGTAGGGAACTTGGGCGCCCCGCCGAAGCCGCCCCAGACCGGGTCGAAGCGGGCCTCGAGGGCGGCGAGGGAGCGCAGGGCGACCTCCGGCCCGGGCGGCGCCGGCCCCGGCGCGGCGCGCTCTTCGAGGTAGCGGCGCACCGCCCCGGCGAGGCTCTCGGCCTGCTCCTCGACCTCGCCCCGCCGGGTCCTCCAGGCCTCGGCGAGCGACTCCAGCACCCGCCGGAAGGAGGGCAGGCCGTGCCGGTCCTCCGGCGGAAAGTAGGTGCCGGCGTAGAAGGGCTTCAGGTCCGGGGTCAGGAAGACCGAGTTGGGCCAGCCCCCGTGGTGGGTCAGGATCTGGGTCGCCGCCATGTAGATCTCGTCGAGCTCCGGCCGCTCCTCGCGGTCCACCTTGACGTTGACGAACTCCCGGTTCATGAGGCCGGCGACCTCGCGGTCGGAGAACGACTCGCGCTCCATCACGTGGCACCAGTGGCAGGTGGAGTAGCCGACCGAGAGGAAGATCGGCCGGTCGAGCCGGCGCGCCGCGGCCAGCGCCTCCTCCCCCCAGGGGTACCAGTCCACCGGGTTGCGGCGATGGAGCAGCAGGTAGGGGCTGCTCTCCCCGCCGAGACGGTTCTCCTCGACCCGGTCGCCGCTCATCGGCGATCCGGCATGGGCGCGGAGGGTCGGACGGGGGGGCGCTGGATCGCGGCGGGAGCGGCCCGGGGGCGCCGGCCGCCGCGCCTCACGGCGAGGATCCCGAGAGCTCCGGCGGGGTGTCGTCGGCGCGGCCCGCGGCGAGAATGACGAAGTTCCAGAGATTCCACCAGGCGATCGTGTACCAGTTCGGCCACGCCACGACCGCGAAGTAGTTGCCGAGGCCGACGAGCATGGTGAATCTCAGGAGGCCCTTGCCGCGCAGCTCGGGGAGGTGGATCCGCGAGACCATCAGCATCGCCATCACCAGCACCACCGCCGCCGCCGCCGGCGCCGGGATGCGGTCGCGCATCAGGGTGAGCGCCATGACGTAGCCGGCGGCGATCGGCGTCGGCACGCCGGTCGTCGTGCGCGCCTTCGAGTGCGCGTCCGAGGTCAGGTTGAAGCGCGCCAGCCGGCAGACGCCGGCGAGCAGGTAGATCAGGCTGACTACGACGCCGAAGCCGCGCAGCGGCTGCAGCACCGCCTGGTGGGCGAGAAACGCCGGCGCCGCGCAGAAGCTCAGCGCGTCGCTGAAGCTGTCCATCTCCTGGCCGAACTTGCTCGTCGCCTTGAGCCAGCGGGCCACGCGGCCGTCGAGCATGTCGAGCAGGATGGAAACCAGCAGCAGGTAGACCGCGAACTCGTAACGGCCGTCCGCCGCCGCCAGCATCGAAAAGAAGCCGACGACGATGTTCGCGGCCGTCACCGTGTTCGGGACGAACAACCGGGTTTTCGAAGCTGCGGGCATCTCCGCGCCGTGATGATACTCCACCGGGGTCCGTTTCCGTTCGAGTTACGCCCGGCCGGGCGCCGTTCCCGGACCGCCGGCGGCGCCGCCCGACCGGTCAGCGGATGTTGCGGCGGGTGCCGTACTCGACCTCGAGCTCGAGCCGCTCGCCGCCCCGCTCCACCACCGCCACCGCCCGCTCCCCCGGCTTCGCCTGCTGCAGCACGAACATGAAGTCGTGGATGTCGCGGATCTCGTGGCCGCCCAGGCCGACCAGCAGATCGCCGCGCTGGAGGCCCCCCTCTTCCGCGCCGCTGCCCGGCCGGACGCCGGCGAGCAGCACCCCCGGCCGGCCGTCGGGCGGACCGACGTAGTCGGGGATCGTGCCGAGCGACGCTCCGTAGGAGCGCACGTCGCCTCGCGGCGCCGGCGCCTCCGCCTGCCGGTAGGTCAGCGGCCGCTCCAGCGCCGCCAGCCCGGCGCCGAGGTCCGCCGTCAGCCGCGCGATCTGGGCGCCGCCGGCGGCGTTGATCTTCTGCCAGTCGTCCGAGGGCTTGTGGTAGTCCTCGTGGGCGCCGGTGAAGAGGTGGAGGACCGGAACGCCGGCGGCGTAGAACGCGGTCTGGTCGGAGGGCCCGTAGCCGTCGCCGCCGAGCACGCATTCGACCCGCACGCTCTCGCAGGCGGGCTCGACCAGCTCCTGCCACTCCGCGGCCGAGTCGCCGCCGAGCACCGAGAGCCGGTTGCCGCGCAGGCGTCCGACCATGTCGAGGTTGATCATCGCCGCGAGGTCGCCGATCTCGAGCCCCTCCGGCGGCTCGCGGACGAAGGCGGTCGAGCCGAGCAGGCCCGACTCCTCGCCCGAGAAGGCGACGATCCAGACCGGCCGCGCCAGCTCCGCGCGGCGCGCGGCCAGGGCGCGGGCCGCCTCGAGCAGGGCCGCCGTGCCCGAGGCGTTGTCGTCGGCGCCGTTGTGCGTCGCCCGCTCGTCGGGCGTCATCGAGCCGGCGCCGCCGAAGCCGAGGTGGTCGTAGTGGGCGCCGAGCAGGACCGCGCCGGGTCGCCGCGACTCCCCCTCGGGATCCAGCCGGCCGACGACGTTGTGGGCCTCGCGGATCTCCGTCTCCAGCTCCACGGCGACCGACGCCCGCGCCCCGCCGGCGAGGAGCGCGCGGCCCGCCTCGCGGCCGACGACGACCACCGGGATGCCGGCGTCGCCCTTGGTGTCGACCGAGAGCGCCGGCAGCGGCGCCTCCTCGGGCACCTCGGCTCCCGCTTCGACCTCCGGCAGATCCACCACCAGCAGGGCCCGGGCGCCCCGCTCGCGCGCCGTGAAGGCCTTGCGCCGCAGATCGCCGAGCTTGCGCTTCACCTCGTCGTCGGAGAACGGGTCGCCCTCCGGGGTGAAGCGGCGCACCGCGACCAGCTTGCCCTCCACCTCGAGCCCCTCGTAGTCGTCGATCGAGTGCTCTTCCGAGGAGATTCCGTAGCCGGCGAAGACCACCTCGCCCTCGGCCGACCCGACGGCCGAGAAGCCGAGCGGGGTGAAGTCCTCGCCGGCGACCGCGGCGCCGGCGATCGCCAGCGCGGTGCCGGGACCCGAGGTCACGGCCACCGGAGCGTCGAACGGGTCGAGATAGCTGTGGCCCGCCGCCGGCGCGAGGCCGATCTCCCGAAAGCGGTCGACCAGCCAGGCCGCCGCGGCGCCGATCCCCTCGGTCTCGATGCCGCGCCCCTCGCGGGCGTCGTCGGCCAGCCAGGCCACGTCGGCGAGGAAGCGGTCCGCCGCCCCCGGCTCCGTTTGCCGGGGCTCGGCGATCCAATCCGCGACGAAGACGTTGGTCTCGCCCGGGCGGCTCTGCCGCCGGTTGGAGGCGAAGACCAGCCGCGAGCCGTCCGGCGAGAACATCGGGAAGCCGTCGAAGCCCGGCGTGTAGGTGACGCGCTCGAGGTCGGTGCCGTCCACGTCGATCGCCCAGAGGTCGAACTCGCGGCCGCCGGCGGCGCCGTGGTTGGAGGAGAAGAGGATCCGGTCGCCCGAGGGGAAGAAGTAGGGCGCGAACGAGGCCGCGTCGAGATAGGTCACCTGGCGCGCCTCCGAGCCGTCGGCGGCGGCGACCCAGAGCTCCAGCTTGCCGGGGCGCACGAGGCCCCGCTCGAGCAGCGCCCGGTAGTCGTCGAGCTCGGCGCCGGGCCGCGGCCGCGACGCCCGCCAGACGAGCATCGTGCAGTCGGCGGAGAAGAAGGCGCCGCCGTCGTAGCCCGGGGCCTCGGTGAGCCGGCGCACGTTCGAGCCGTCGGCGTCCATGCGGTAGAGGTCGAGATCGCCGTCGCGGGTCGAGGTGAAGACGATCGAGCCGTCCACGGGGCAGACGGTGGCCTCGGCGTCGTAGGCGTCGTTGTCGGTCAGGCGCACGAGGTCCGTGCCGTCGGCGGCGGCGCTGTAGATCTCGTAGCTGCCGTAGAGCGGCCAGACGTAGCCCTGCGAACGGTCGGGAGCGGGCGGGCACTCGGGACTCTCGGCGTGGGTCGAGGAGAAGATCACTCGGTCGCCCGAGCCGCTGAAGTAGCCGCAGGTCGTGCGCCCGGTGCCCGTCGAGACCCGCTGCGGCTCGGCGCCGCCCGCCGGATCGAGCAGGAAGATCTGGTCGCAGCCGTAGGGCGGCCGGGTCGACTGGAAGACCAGGCGGTCCCCCGCCGGCGACCAGTAGGCCTCGGCGTTCTCGCCGCCGAAGGTGAGCTGGCGCACGCCGGAGAGATGGACTTCGCGGGGGTCGAGGAGGTCCGCCTCCTCCGCCCCGCGGGCGGCCGCCGCCGTCGCCAGTAGCAGAACGGCGCAGGAAAGGATTCGTCCACGATGCATGCTCACACCTCTTCGCCGGGCCGCGCTCCGGAGGGCTCCGGGTCGGCGCCGGTCAGCGCACGGACTCGGGCAGCCAGCTCTCGCCGCCCGGCCGGTTCATGGTCCAGTAGGGGATCCGCTCGCACTTCGCCAGCTCGTACCTCGTGCCGTCGTCGCGCTCGTGGCGGACCAGCAGGTGCGGCGGCCGCCGGTCGAAAGCGTAGGCGAGCCGCCGCTCGCCGCTCTCCAGCGTGAGCTCGATCGTGTCGAAGCGCCCGGCCGGCACCTCGGCGCTCGCGGCGGCGCGGGTCAGCCGGTGGCGGACCGGCCGCGGCTCCGGCAGGCGCCCGGCCAGAAGCGTCGGCAGCACCTCGATCTCCCGCGGCGCTTCGCCCTCCAGATAGTCGCGCAGGAGCGCCGGCAGCCCGTCCTCGGGCAGCGCCCCCGCCGGATAGGGACGGGTCGCGTCCCCCTGGCCGTCGAAGTACGACCGGGTCTCGAGGGTGCCGTCCAGGGCCCGGGCGGTGGTCAGGCCGCAGCCCTCGGAGCTCATCGCCGCGAGCTTGCGCAGCTCGCCGCTGTCGCGCCGCAGGTAGACGCTCGCCATCTGGTGGTAGGTGTAGATGCCGGTCGCCACGTCGCGGATGTGGTTGAGCTTGAGCACGTCGAAGCCGTCGGGCCGCGCCTCGTCCGCCTTGACGTCCAGGTCGGGCGCCCAGGGCTCCTTGACCAGGATGAGCAGCGCCCGGCCGCCGTAGAGCTCGCCGTAGCGCCGCCACGCGACCTCGTAGGCGCAGAACTCGGCGTTGCCGTCGTCCCAGATCGCCGCGCGCCGCCAGGCGCCGCGCGCATCCTCCGCCGCGGACCCGGCGGCGGGCTCGGCGCCCGGCGACGGGCTGCAGACGAGGAGCCCGCAGGCCAGGGCGACGGTCGCCGCCAGGCCGGTCCGCATCGCCAGCGTCGTTCGCAGTGTCATGAGCTTCGCGCCTCCGTCGCCGCTCGGCGGCGGTCGGGCCGTAGGAGTATAGGATACTGTCGCCCGCCTGCCGGGAGCCCCATGGAGATCTTCGAGGACATCCTGCAGACGCTCGGCGACACGCCGCTCGTCAAGCTCGGCCGCTTCCACCGCGGCGAGGCGCTGCTGGCGGCGAAAGTCGAGTCGTTCAACCCCGGCTCGAGCGTCAAGGACCGCATCGGGGTGGCGATGATCGAGGCCGCGGAGCGCGCCGGCGAGCTCGCGCCCGGGCAGACGATCGTCGAGCCCACCTCCGGCAACACCGGCCTCGGGCTGGCGATCGCCGCGATCCTCCGCGGCTACCGGATGATCTGCACCGCCGCCGACAAGATCCCCAAGGAGAAGGTCGACCTGCTCAAGGCCTACGGCGTCGAGGTCGTGCTCTGCCCGACCAACGTGGAGCCCGAAGATCCGCGCTCATACTACAAGACCGCCGAGCGCATCCGCGACGAGCAGGGGGCCTATCTCCCGTACCAGTACTACAACCAGCAGAACCCGGAGGCGCACTACCGCA
The DNA here is from genome assembly GCA_041634115.1 of Thermoanaerobaculia bacterium. Taxonomy (GTDB): domain Bacteria; phylum Acidobacteriota; class Thermoanaerobaculia; order Multivoradales; family JAHEKO01; genus JBFJMD01. The sequence goes on from JBFJMD010000008.1 coordinate 11,493, forward strand.
CGACCGGCCCCGAGATCTGGCGCCAGACCGGCGGCAAGGTGACCCACTGGGTGGCCGGCATCGGCACCGGCGGCACGATCAGCGGCGCCGCGAAGTTCCTGAAGGAGCGGAACCCGGAGATCGTGGTGGTCGGCGTCGATCCGATCGGCAGCGTCTACAGGCACCTCAAGCAGCACGGCGAGCTGCCGCCCAAGGAGCGCATCCACCAGTACCTGATCGACGGCATCGGCGAGGACTTCCTGCCGGAGAGCGTCTGGCTGGAGTACGTCGACGAGGTGGTCGAGGTGGACGACAAGAGCGCCTACCGGGCGGTGCTCGAGCTGGCGCGGACGGAGGCCATCTTCACCGGCTCCTCGGGCGCCGCCGCCGCCGTCGGCGCCCGCGAGGTGGCGCGGCGACTCGGCCCCGAAGGCCTGGTGGTGACCCTCTTCCCCGACTCCGGCGAGCGCTACCTGTCGAAGCTCAACGAGAGCTGGATGCGCTCGCACGGGCTGCTGGACTAGCCCCCTCCGCGAGCGGTCCCAGGGAGCGGGCGTAGTAGCGCAGCAGGTCGAGGTCTCCCGGCGCCGCGCGGTAGAGGCCGCCGCGCTCCTCGACCAGGCGCCGCAGGGTGAGCATCCGCAGGCCGACCTCGATCGCGTAGTCGCGGTCGCGGCGCGGCACGTAGACCTGCCGGCCCGCGGTCTCCAGCTCGTCGATCAGCCGCTGCGCCCCGGCCTTGAGCTCCAGCTCCGCCAGCGCCCGCCCGGGCCGCTGGGCGAAGACCCGGGCGACGATCGCCGCCGGCAGGGCCGGGATCGCCCGCTCGACCTCGCCCATGAGCGTCGCGGCCAGCTCGGCCACCCGCGCGAAGCGCTCGGCGCGGGGCAGGGAGCGCGGGTCGAGGCCGCGCTCGGCCAGCCAGGCGCGGGCCGAGAGCGGGCGTCCGAAGCTGACGCAGGCGTAGCCGAAGCGGTACCAGCGGCCGCGCAGCACGAGCAGGAGCTGGCGGGCCGCGAAGCCGGCGGCGCGGGCGGCGGCGGCGAGCGGCCCCACCGGTTGCGCGCCCGGCCGCCGGTCGAGCAGCAGGGTCCGGTCCTCGAGCACCCGGTCGTAGTTGAGCCCGACGGGCACGAAGACGAGATCGCGCGGTCCCGCCGGGTCGAAGGCGCGCAGCATGTAGTCGAAGAGGCCCAGCTTGGGCTCCCTGAGCGAGCCGTCGCGGCTCAGGCCGCCCTCGGGGAAGACCGCCTGGGTGACCCCTTCCCGGGTCGCCATCTCGACGTAGCGCGCCAGCACCCGCCGGTACAGCCGGTTCTCCGATCCGCGCCGCACGAAGTAGGCCCCCGTCGAGCGCACCAGGGTGTCGAGCGGCCAGATCCGCGCCCACTCGCCCACCGCGTAGCTCAGGGCGGCCCGCTCGGCCACCAGGTAGGAGACCAGGACGTAGTCCATGTTGCTGCGGTGGTTGATCACGAAGACCACCGTGGAGCGCGGGTCGACCGCGGCCAGCGCCTGCTCGTCCACGCTCCCCAGGCGCACCCGGTAGAGGATCCGCGCCAGGTTGCGCGACAGCCAGTAGCCGAGCCGGAAGTAGACGTAGGCGTTGAAGGCCGGCACGATCTCGCGGGCGTAGAGCTCGACCCTCTCCTGCACCGCCTTGCGCGGCGCTCCCCGCCCCTCCGACTCCTCCTCGATCGCCGCCGCCACCTCCGGGTCGTGGACCAGCCGGTCGACGAGCACTTGCCGTCGGGTCAGCTTGAACGGCTGCAGCCGGATGTGCAGCCGGCGGTCCACCTCCTCGACCGTCCGCTCCAGGCGCCGCCGCAGGAACCAGTGGACGACGGGCAGCAGCAGCCGATCGACGAGCGCCCAGGCGGCGAGGGCGCCGGCGACGAGGGCCAGCCAGAGGGGCAGGGTGACCGTGGAGGGCATCGGCTGAGGATCCAGTGTCCCAGACCCGCCGGCGGCCGTCCAGCCTCCGGCCCGAGCGGGCTCTGTTACAGTCGTGACGATGCCCCGCTGGCTCAAGTGGCTGCTCGTCGCGGCCGCCGCTCTGGCCCTCATCACGGTCCTCAAGCTCACGATCTTCGCGGCGGAGCCGCTCGCGGTCCGGGTCTTCCCGGCCGAGCGGGGCGTGGTCGAGGAGACGGTCACCAACTCCCGCGCCGGCACGGTGCGGGCGCGGCGGCGGGCGAAGCTCTCCCCGGAGATCGGCGGCCAGGTCACCGCGATCCCCCACCGCGAGGGCGAGCGGGTGACGGCGGGCGCCGTCCTGCTGCAGCTCGACGACCGCTCGCAGCGGGCGCACCTGATGCTGGCCAAGGAGGAGGTGGACGCGGCGCGGGCCGAGAGCCGCCGGGCCTGCCTGGCTTCCGAGCGCGCGGCCCGCGAGCTGGCCCGGGTCGAGCGCCTCGCGGCGGACGAGATCGTCTCCGCCGACCTGCTGGACCAGGTGGAGAGCGCCCGGGCCACCGCCGAGGCGGCCTGCCAGGCGTCCCAGGCCAGCGCCGCCCGCGCCGGGGCGTCGCTGATGGTGGCGAGGACGGAGCTCGACAAGACCGTCCTGCGGGCGCCGTTCGACGGCGTGGTGGCCGAGGTGACCACCGAGATCGGGGAGTGGACGACCCCTTCGCCCCCCGCCCTGCCGGTGCCGCCGGTGATCGACGTGCTGGATCCCGCCTCGATCTACGTCAGCGCCCCGATGGACGAGGTCGACTCGGCGCGGATCCGCTCCGGGATGACCGCCCGCGTCAGCATCGACTCCCATCGCGACCAGGTGTTCTCCGGCCGGGTGCTGCGGGTGGCCCCCTACGTGCTCGACCTCGAGGAGCAGAACCGAACGGTGGAGATCGAGGTCGAGCTCGAGGACGAGGCGACCGCGGCCACGCTGCTGCCGGGGACCTCGGCCGACGTCGAGGTGATCCTCTCGGTGCGCGAGGAGGTCCTGCGCATCCCGACCTCGGCCCTCATCGAGGGCAAGAAGGCCCTCGTCCTCGAAGCGGGCGAGCTGCACCAGCGGTCCGTCGTCCCCGGGCTGCGCAACTGGGATTTCACCGAGATCCGGGAGGGGGTCGCGGCCGGCGACCGCATCGTGATCTCTCTCGATCAGCCGGAGGTCCAGGACGGGGCCCAGGCGGTGGAGGCGGAAGATAGCGAGGACTGACGGCGAGCCGCTGATCCGGCTCGAGAGCATCTCCCGGACCTACCAGGTCGGCGACCACCCGGTGCGCGCCCTGGTGGAAGTCGACGAAGAGGTTCGCGCCGGCGAGCACGTGGCGATCATGGGCCCCTCGGGCTCCGGCAAGTCGACGCTGCTCAACCTCATCGGCTGCCTCGACCGCCCGACCGCCGGCAGCTACCGCTTCGAGGGGCGCGAGGTGGGCAAGCTCTCCGACCGCTCGCTGACCCACATCCGCCAGCACCGGATCGGATTCGTCTTCCAGTTCTTCCACCTCATCGCCCGGCTGACGGCGACGGAGAACGTCGAGCTGCCGATGGTCTTCGCCGGGGTCTCGAGGTCCGAGCGCCGGCGGCGGGCGACGGGGGCGCTGGCGGCCGTGGACATGACGCCGCGCGCCGGCCACCTGCCGGAGCAGCTCTCCGGCGGCGAGCGCCAGCGCGTTGCCCTCGCCCGCGCGACGGTGATGGAGCCTTCGGTCCTCCTCGCCGACGAGCCCACCGGCAATCTGGACAGCCGCTCCGGCATGGTGGTGCTCGACCACCTCCAGAAGCTGAACGAGGCCGGCCTCACGCTGATGGTGGTGACCCACAACCCGCGCGTCGCGCAGCGGGCCGACCGCATCCTGCTGTTGGTCGACGGCCGCATCTCGCGGCGGATCCCCGGCCACCGGATCGGGGAGGTGCTCGAAGCGCTGGCCGAGGACCAGCCCGACCCGTGAGCCCCGCCGACCTCCTCCGCTTCTCGCTGCGCGGCATCGCCGGCCACGGACTGCGCACCGCCCTGAGCCTGCTCGGGGTGAGCATCGGGGTGGCGGCGGTGGTGGTGCTCACCGCCCTGGGCGACGGCGCCCGCCTCTACGTCATCGACCAGTTCCAGAGCCTCGGCACGAACCTGCTGATCGTGCTGCCCGGCAAGACCGAGACCTCCGGCTCGCTGGGCATCGGCGGCGTGCCCAACGACCTCACCCTGGACGACGCCCGCGCGATCGCCCGCTTCGTGCCCCAGGCGCGGCGGGTGGCGCCGATCTCGATGGGCACCGAAGAGGTGTCGCACCGCGAGCTGAGCCGCCACATCCCGATCGTCGGCACGACTCCGGAGTACAAGGTGGCGCGGCGGCTGACGGTGGCGCGGGGCGACTTCCTGCCCGAGGACGAGCTCTTCCGGGGCGCGTCGGTGGCGGTGCTCGGGCACAAGGCGGCGCGGGAGCTCTTCCCCGGCCAGGACCCCGTCGGGCAGGTGATCCGCATCGGCGGCTGGCGGATGCGGGTGATCGGGGTGCTGGCCAGGCAGGGGGTCAAGCTGGGCCTCGACTTCGACGACATCGCCATCGTCCCGGTGGCGACCGGGATGAAGATGTTCAACCGCTCCTCGCTCTTCCGGATCCTGATCCAGGTCCACGCCCACACCGATCTCGACCTGGCGAAGCGGGGGATCCTCGACCTCATCACGGAGCGGCATCAGGAAGAGGACGTGACCGTGATCACCCAGGACGCCGTGGTCACCACGTTCGCGGCGATCCTCGGGACCCTGACGCTCTTCGTCACCGGGGTCGCCGCGATCTCGCTGTCGGTGGCCGGCTTCGGCATCATGAACGTGATGCTGGTCTCGGTCTCCGAGCGCACCCGGGAGATCGGCCTGCTCAAGGCGGTGGGCGTCGCGAGACGGCAGATCCTCGCCGCCTTCCTCGCCGAGGCGGCCCTCATCTCGGGCGCCGGCGGGCTGCTGGGCCTGGGCCTGGGCTGGGGCATCGTCGGCCTCGGGGTGCGGCTCTACCCGGCGATCCCCGCCAGCCCCCCGGCCTGGGCGGTGTCGGCGGCGCTGGCGGTCTCGGTCGGCGTCGGGGTCGTGTTCGGGCTGCTGCCGGCGTGGCGGGCGACCCGGCTCGATCCGGTGCTGGCCCTGGGCAGGAGGTGACGCGATGTGGGAGCTGATCGCCCTCGCGCTGCGCGCGGTCCTCGCGCACCGCCTGCGCTCCTTCCTGTCGATGCTGGGCATCTCCATCGGCATCGCGGCGGTCATCCTGCTGACCTCGCTGGGCGAGGGGGTGCGTCAGTACATCGTCGCCCAGTTCACCCAGTTCGGCACCAACGTGGTGGCCGTGAATCCCGGCAAGGCGGAGACCTTCGGCATGCCGATGGCGATCTCCGGCACCACCCACAAGCTGTCGCTCGACGACGCGGAGGCCCTGCGCCGGGTCCCCGGCGTCGTGGACCTCGTGCCGTTCACCTTCGGCATGGCGCGGGTCGAGGGCGCCGGCCGCGGCCGCAGCGTCCTGGTCTACGGCACCACCCCCGCCCTGCCCGAGGTCTTTCCCTGGGCCGTTCGCGCCGGCTCCTTCTGGCCGCGCGGCGATCCGCGCCGGGGGCCGCCGGTGGCGGTGCTGGGGCCGACGCTCACCCGCGAGCTGTTCGGCGAAGACCAGGCCCTCGGCGAGTTCGTGAAGATCGCCGGCACCCGCTTCCGGGTCGTCGGCATCATGACCAGCAAGGGCCAGATGCTGGGCTTCGACCTCGACGACGCCGCCTTCATCCCGGTGGCCCGGGCGATGAAGATCTTCAACCTCGACGAGCTGAACGAGATCGACATCCTATTCAGCAGCTCCCGGATCGTGGACCAGGTGGAGAGCGGCATCCGCCGCCTGCTCACCGAGCGCCACGCCGGCCGCGAGGACTTCGTGGTCACGACCCAGGCGGCGATGCTCGACGTCTTCGGTAACATCATGGACATGATC
>JBFJMD010000009.1:0-16829 GCA_041634115.1 Thermoanaerobaculia bacterium
CCTCTGGCGGGCGAACTGGCTGCTCACCCACTCCCCCCAGTTCGAGCACCTCTACGTCCACTACTCGGACGTGCTGTCCGAGCCCCGCGCGCAGGCGGCGCGCATCGCCGGGTTCCTCGGCGGCGGCCTCGACGTCGGTCGGATGGCGGCGGTCGTGGACGAGCGCCTCTACCGCAACCGGGCCGAGGCCGGCCAGCCCGAGCTGGTCGGCGGCGGCCGCGGCGAGTCGGCTTCGGGCTAGCCCGAGCTTCTCACCGGTGGCCGTCGCGAGACGGCGGAGGTGCCTGGAGATGCAAGGCTCGCGACCCGAGCGCGACAGAGGCGTACTCGCAGTACGTCGACGAGCGCGAGGGGAGCGTAACGCAGCAGATTCAGGGACATACGCCGTCGTAGCAGGCCACCGGTGAGAAGGTCGGGCTAGCTGCCAGCCCGCGGCACCGAACGCGTCAGCAGCAGGATCAGCAGCCCGACGGCGGTGAGCGGCGGGCCCTCCGTCAGCACCCACCACACCGGCAGGTCGGCCTGGAGGTCGATGGCCACCAGGGCGGCGCCGAAGGCCATGCCGGCGGCCGCCAGATAGACGAGAACCCCCACGTTGCGGCGCACGTCCGAGGCGACGACCAGCAGCAGCCCGCCGTGGATCGCGTAGAGAAACGAGATCGACCGCGTCAGGTATTCGACGATCGGGCCGGCCGGCAGGGGCCCGAGGCCGAGGGCGCGATGGCAGGCGTCCATCCAGGCGGTCGGCATCACCACCGCCGGCAGGGCGAGCAGCATGACCGCCCCGACGAGGCGCAGGAGGAGCGCCAGGAGGCGCTCCGAGCGCGGAGGGTCCGAGCGCGGCATGGCGATCAAGAATACCCCGCGGGGGGCGAGGTCGCGCAAGGGTCCATTCGGTTACCCTTGGTAACATGCGGCCCTCGCGAAAGCGCCCCGTCGAGGACCTGTCGAGGCGTCCAACCCTCTGATTCGCAAACACTTGTGCCCTGCGACAGGGTCGCGGCACACGAATTGCTCGACAGGGGCGGGGGCGGCCGCGTGCGCCCCTTGGACCGATGCGCCGATCAAGACCCAGCTCCGGCTTCACTCTTCTCGAAGCGATCGTGGTCGTGGCCCTCCTCGCCATCGTCGCCACCGTCGGCGGGCCGCTCCTGCTGCGCCTGGTCCATCGCGGCAAGCTCGAGGGCACCGCCCGCCAGACCGCGATCCGCCTCCGGATGGCGCGGCTCGAGGCGATCAAGCAGAGCCGCCCCACGGCGCTGCGCATCGACCGCCCCGCCCGCGAGATGGTGGCGCTCTTCGACGAGAACGGCGACGGCAGCTTCGACCCGGGCGAGCGGATGCTGGGCCGCGAGCTGCTGCCGTCGGGCCTGGACTTCCGCGCCCCGGACGACGACCCGGCTCCGATCGCCGGCTTTCCCACGACTTCGGGCGGCGACGTCGGGCAGGTCACCTTCGCCAGCGACGGATCGGTCGACTTCGCGGGCGGCATCCGCATCGCGGACCGGCGCGGCAACTTCCTCGAGGTGCGGGTCGAGCCGCGCACGACGGCGAGGATCGAGATCCGCAAGTGGGACGGCGCCGCCTGGCGGGCCGCCGGGGAAGGGGGAACGGCGTGGCGGTGGTATTGAGCCCGGGTCCGGGCGGCGCCCGCCTGCCGCGGCCGCGCCGCGAGCGCGGGCTCTCCCTGGTCGAGGTCCTGGTCGCCGCCGCGCTCTTTCTCGTCGTGGTGATCGGCGTGCTGCCTCTCTTCACCCGCGCGATGGGCGCCAACGTCGCCGGCAACGAGGCCACCCAGGGCAGCGCCTTCGCCCGCTCGCAGATCGAGCAGGCCCTGCAGCTGCCGTTCAACAGCGCCGGCCTGGCGCCGACCGGCAACAATCCGATCCGGCATTACTACTCCGCGAAGAGCCGCACCTGGGTGCCCGGCCCGCCGCCGTCGGACGGCTCCGACCGCGCCCTCTGGACGCGGGAGATCCGGGTGCGCCAGTACCACGTGAGCGCCCTGGCCGACGGCCGCGTCGAAGAAACCGAGGCGCTGGCGGCCGGCTCCGACCCCGCCTGGGTGCACCTCAAGGAGATCACGGTCGAGCTCAAGGGAGAGCGCGAGACCCAGGCCCTGGGGCCGGCGCAGCGCTTCACCTTCCAGGTGTTCAAAGCGCAATGAGGCGGATCCGCACAGAGTCGATCGGCGAGCGCTCCCGCCCCCGGCGGGCGCGGCGGCGCCCTCGCGGCGGCGGCTTCACCGTCATCGAGATGCTGGTGGGCCTGCTGCTCTCCACGGCCCTGCTGGTCGCGGTCTTGAACCTCTTCGACCTGAACTCCAAGATCGCCCGGGTCCAGACCCAGGTCGCCGACCTCCAGAACTCGGTGCGGATCGCCCAGTACGACCTCGTCCGCAACGTGCGGGCGGCCGGCCGCGGCGGGCTGCCGGCGGCGCTGCTGCCGGCGCCGGCGGTGGCGCCGCCCTTCGCCGGCCGGCTGCTCCCGGCCGGGGTGGCGCTGGAGGTGCGCAACGACACCCCCGCCGACACGACGATCGGCGGCATCGCCACCCCGAACGCGCGGGTGCTCGAGGGCACCGACGTCCTCGTCGCGCGCGGCGTCTTCACCACCCCGATCTACCAGGTCGATCCCCCCGACTTCGACCTGCGCTCGGGGCGGGCGAGGGTCAACGCGCTCGCCCCCTCGGGCGTGCCGCAGGACCTCTCCGCGCTGCGCGAGGCCGTCGACCGGGCCAACGGCGGCGACCCTGAGGCGCTCCTGGCGGTGAGCCCGCTCGGGCCCAACCTGTACGCGGTGGTCGAGCTCACCGGCGGCGCCTTCCAGCTCGACCTCACCGATCCGACCGGGCGGCGGGCCGTCCAGGTGACCCTCAACTTCGCGGTGACCGGCGGCATGCGCACCGCCGACTACGCCCGGCTGTCGCCCGAGGGCCGCTTCCCGCCGCAGATGACCTCGGCCGCGTTCGTGGGCGTGCTCGAGGAGTACCGCTACTACGTGAGCGAGCAGCGGGCGGTGGCGGGCGACGCGTCGAGCGAGCTCGTCCCCCGCCTGTCTCGCGCCCGCTTCTATCCGGGCACCGAGACCGTGCACCCGCAGATCCCGTCGGCGCGGGAGGACATCGCCGACAACATCCTCGACCTCCAGGCGAGCCTCGGCGTCGACAACGACGGCGACGGCCTGGTGAGCGAGGGGACGACCGCCGCCCAGCGCGCCGTCGACGAGTGGCTCTTCAACGACGGCGGCGACCAGGAGGACGACCCCAACGACCCGGCGCGGTGGCGGTGGAACGGCAACAACGTGGTCGCCGCGTTCCTGCGCATCAACGTGCTGGCGCGGGCCGACCGCCCGGACCCGACCTACCTGGCGCCGCCCATCGACGCGATCGAGGACCGCGTCTACGGGGAGCCCGAGGTGCCGGCGGACGAGGCCGGCCGCCGCGCCCGCATGGCCCGCCGCCGGCTCCTGCAGACGGTCGTCGAGCTGAGAAACCTATGAGACCGACCCGAGAAGCCGGCAGCGCCTTCATCGTCACCCTGCTCTGCCTCGTGGTGCTCACGATCGTCGGCCTGTCGCTGGCGCTCATCACCCAGACCGAGCGCCAGCTCGGCGTCAACGAGCGCACTGCCCAGCGGGTCTTCTACGCCGCCGACTCCGGCACCCACATGGGCACCGCCCGGGTCCTGGCGCAGAACGACCACAACCAGATGACGGTGGTCCTCAACCAGAGCCAGGGCAAGCTCGGCCTGCGGCTGGCGGACCGGGTGGAAGTCTCGCGCTTCCACCCCATCCTGGCCTCGCCGTGCAACTTCTGCGAGATCAACCAGGGCAGCCAGTACTTCGACGTCAACCACGCGATCACCGCGACCGCCGAGCGCATCGGCTGGACCGGCGGCGGACCGCCGCCCGCCGACGCCGCGGCGGTGGCCCGCAAGACGGTGGGCGAGATGGTCGCCTTCCAGCCCTGGCAGGTCTCGCTCGACCGCGACGTCCTGCCGTCGCTCGAATCCAACCAGCTCGAGAAGATCAAGTTCTGATGAAAATGACCGAAACCACGCTCGAGAGACTCCGCCGGCTCTGGCCGGCGTCGCTGGCGCTCGCGGCCCTGGGGCTCGCGATCGCCGGACCGGCGCCGGCGGACGACCGCAATCTGCTGCGCACCTCCAGCGCCGAGCCCTACGTGTTCGTCCTGTTCGACGTCACCTACTCGATGACCACCGACCTGGACGGCGTGCGCTCCGCGCGCTTCGACGACGGCGCCGACTCGAAGATCTTCCTCGCCAAGGAGGCGCTCGACGTCGTGCTGCAGGGCACCAAGGGCGTGCGCTTCGGCTTCGCCACCTTCCCCAACTTCTCCCAGCTCCGGGCGATCCAGAAGTCCTGCGCCAACGCCTGCATCGGTCCCGCCTTCAGCGGCCGCGCCGACACCAACACCAACAACGTCTGGTGCACCGGCTGGGAGAACAACGGCGACGACACCCAGGACGCCTTCGGCGGCTACAGCGTGCTGTGGCCGACGACCGTCAACCCGAGCGGACTCTCCGTCGCCGACGTCGTGCCGCTGGACTGGAAAGACCGCAACGTCGACCGCATTCGCAAGCGCCTCGCCCCCAACCTCGCCCTGGGCGAGACCGTCCCCAACTTCGGCGTCGCCCGCTATTTCCGCGACACTCCGCGCTCCGGCGAGACCTACCTGCGGCTTCGCGACGAGAAGGCGCGGCCGTTCTTCGCCTGGGGCAACACCCCGCTCGAGGGGGCGCTGCGCTCGTTTCGACACTGGTACGCGGACTGGAGGCCGGTGGCGCGGCAGCAGGATCCGGAGTTCGCCGCCGGCTGCCGCAAGGTCTTCGTGGTGCTGCTGACCGACGGCTTCGAGACCTGCGGCGGCAACGCCGTCAACGCCGCGACCGACCTGCTCAACAACCTCGGGGTCAAGACCTTCGTCATCGGCTTCGCGGTGAACAACCCGGCCCTCGACGCCATCGCGATCGCCGGCGGTACCGACTCGGACCCCGCCGACCCGACCGTCGCGGCCTACCCCGCCGACGACCAGCAGGCGCTGATCTCCGCCTTCAACGACATCATCAAGAACATCCAGGCGCAGTCGCGGACCTTCGCGTCGGCCGCCGTCCCCTCGGTGTCGGCGTCCGCCGGCAAGCAGATCTACCTGTCCAGCTTCAGCCCGGTGGACAAGCTCTCCGTCTGGCCGGGGCGGCTCGACGCTTACGTCAAGCCGGTGCCCTTCACGGCGACGCCGGACGGCCGCACGGTGCCCGACCGCAAACGGACCTGCTCCGGGTCCGTGACCTCCGGCTGCCGGGTCTGGAGCGCCGAAGAGCAGCTCCTGACGCAGGCCCCGACGCCCACGGATACCGCCGCCCGCAGCTACAAGATCGGCAACGGCGTCGACCAGCGTCGGGTCTACTACGCCCGGCAGCGGGTGGCGGACGAAGTGCCGGCGGCGCGCAGGCCCTTCCTGCCGCCCACGGCCAAGGCCGACCGCGCCGACCTCTACGGGCCGGCGGGCATGGGCTTCGACCCGGCGTCGACGACCTTCGCCGACGACGGCGAGGCGGTGATCGCCGAGACCCTGGTCCAGAAGGAGGCCACGATCGAGGACCCGATCACCCGGGTGGACACGCCGATCAAGTACGTGCTCGGCGACGTCTTCCACTCCGACCCGGTGCTGCTCGGCTCGCCCAACGACTTCCGTTACTTCGCCGCCGACATGGCCGGGCGCACCGAGCCCTGCGGACCGCGGGTCGACGGTCGGCCGGACACCCGGCTCCCCTACCCCTGCTTCGCCGAGAGCCAGCGCTACCGCCGGCGGCTGCTGCTCGCCGGCAGCAACGACGGGCAGCTGCACGCCTTCGACGCCGGCACCCCGTTCAAGTTCTTCGGCGCCGACGGCAGCCTGCAGGTGGATTTCACGCCCGGGACCGGCAAGGAGGTCTTCTCGTTCGTGCCGCGCTCGGTGCTGCCGGCGCTGCGACGGTTCGCCGGGGGCGGCGGCCAGGAGCTCACCGTCGACGGCCGCCTCACCGTCGCCGACGTGCTCGTCGATCCCCGTCACGACGGCACCCCCGACCCGACGCTGCGCCAGTGGCGCTCGGTGGTGGTCGCGGGGCTGCGCGAGGGCGGCCGCGGCTACTACGCCCTCGACCTGACCCAGCCCGACGCCCCGGACAGCGACGGGGTGCCGACGAGCACGAGCTTCGTGCCGTCCTGCATCGACGGCGCCGCCGACTGCAAGATGGACTCCCCCATCGCCGGGATCGGGCCCTTCCCGCCGCTGCCCTTCCCGCTGACGCTCTGGGAGCTGGTGGACACCTGGGACGAGGACGGCAACGGCGCCGCGGACCTCGGCTTCACCTGGTCGCGCCCCGACGTCGGCAGGATCCGCGTGATCGAGAACGGCGAGGAGGTCGACAAGTACGTGGCGGTCTTCGGCGGCGGCATGGACCCCGACTTCAAGCGCCGGCCGTTCGGCGACGACGGCGAGCCCAGCCCGCGCGCCGGCAACTACCTTTACATGGTGGACGTCGAGACCGGCAAGATCATCTACAAGCGGCGGCTCGACCTGGTCGACGGCATCGTCTGGCCGGCGATGGCGCCCAGCGCGCCGGCGGCGGTCGACACCGACTCGGACAGCTATCTCGACACGATCTACCTCGGCACGACGGCCGGCCACCTGTTCAAGGTCGACCTCCGCAAGCCGCAGGAGCTGGCGGAGATCGAGGTGCCCGACTTCTCGACCCCCGACCCGGCGACCGGGCTGCCGCCGATCAAGCGCAAGGCGGTCCGGGTCGCCAGCTCCGAATGGGAGCCCTTCCCGATCTTCTCCACCGGGGGCCGTCCGATCTACTATCCTCCTTCGGTGATCTTCGTCTCCGCCCTCAACCGCTTCGCGCTGGGCTTCGGCACCGGCGACCGCGAGGACCTCTGGAGCGAGACCCGCCAGAGGGGTCGTTTCTACCTCTTCGTGGACGGCGGCTTCACCGCCGCGACGCCGAACCTGCCGTTCACCGAGGGAAAGCTCAAGCGGATCTCGCTCTCGGACCAGGACACCTCGAACGACTTTCTGCTCGGCGTCCCCTTCGACGCCGACCAGGGCAGCGGCAGCAACCCCGGCTGGGCGCTGGAGCTCGAAGAGGAGGAGCGCGTCGTCGACAAGTCGTTCTCGCTGGCCGGGGTGGTCTTCTTCAACTCCTATATCCCCGAGCCGGTGGTGCCCGGCGAGGAGGCCTGCGGGCGCGCGGGCGAGAGCCGCCTCTTCACGGTCGCGGCGACCAACGCCAACGGCCTGCGCCCGCGCTCGGACGGCAATACCGATCGCTACCGCGCCGTGGCCGACTTCGTGACCAGCCCGTTCGTCGAGGTGAGCCAGACCACCGACGACCTGCCCGCCGACACCACGAAGCCGCCGAATCCCGACGGCGACCCCTGCACGGGCATGGAGCAGCTCACCCAGTCGATGCAGGCGACGCTGTTCCCGGCCAACTGCCGCTTCGCCAACTACACGGTGAACGTCAAGACGATCCGCTCCGACAGCGGCATCGAGTGCGTCGCGCCGGTGCCGGTCTGCATCGTCGAACGGAACTGGAAGGAGTTCTAGCCTGAAGGCGGGGGCGGCGAGGCGGCTGCGCTCGAGTCTCGTCCCGCTGCTGCCGGCGCTCGCCCTGCTGGCGGCGCCGGCGGCGGCCGACCGGCTCGTCACCCGGGACGGCGCCGTCCTCGAGACCCGCGGTCCCTGGGAGCGCCGCGGCGGCCTGGTGCTCTTTCGCGACGCCGAAGGGCAGCTCGCCTCGCTCAAGGCGTCGGAGGTCGACTTCGACGCCAGCGCCGAGCTCGCCCGCGACCCGGCGCTGCGGGAGCTCGCCGGCTTCGTGCGCGGGCTCGGGATCGAGATCGCCGACGATCAAACCCTGCGCTGGACGGTCGCGACCCTGACCGCCCTCGCCCGGAGGCAGAGCGCGCCGCCGGCGCCGGTCGAGCCGGTCCTGGTCCTCACCGACTCCGACGTCCGCAAGGCGCCCCCGCCGGAGCCGGCGGCGGCACAGCCGGCGGCCGCCGGGGCGCCGGCCGGGCCGGCCGCCGAGGCCCCCGATCCCAGCGCACCGCGGCTCGAGGTGGCGACCTGGGAGCGGGGCTTCGACGGCGAGCAGGGCGGCGTCAGGGTCAGCGGCCGGGTGCGCAACGTCGGCACCGAGCCGGTGGCCGGGGCGGCGGTCACGGTGCTGCTCTACGCCCCGGGCGGCGCCCTCGTCGGCACCGGCAAGAGCGCCCCGCAGCCGGGCATCCTCTCGCCGGGCAACGAGGCGGAGTTCGAGATCGTGCTGCCGGGGATCTCCGACTTCACCGAGGCCCGCTTCCACTTCCACGGCGCCGTGCTGCATCGCACCGGCGCCGCCGGCGCCGTGGTCGATTGAGGCGCGGGGCTCGAGAGTCGCGGAGCGCTACTCGGCGCGCTCGGCGACGATCCGCCAGCGCCCGTCCTCGAGCGCCAGGTCGAGCGCCTTGTCGACCCGGTCGCTGAAGCTCTCCGACTCGTAGGACTGGCGGAAGCGCACCCGAGCGCGCTCGGGTCCCAGGGCCTCGACCTCCGGCCCTTCGACGACCACCCGAATGAAGCTCGGCCGCCGCAGCCGCTCGCGGCGCTGCGATTCCCACGCCGGCCGCGCCGATCCGCCCGGCGGCTCGAAGTCGGGCGAGTAGGACGCGAGATAGTCGTCCACCCGCTGGTCCGACCAGGCGGCGGCCCAGGCCGCGACCGCGGCGAGCGGATCGGGACGGACCGCGGGCGCGGGGTCTTCCGCCTGCGTGGCCGGCGGCGGCGCGGATTCGGCCGCGGCACCGGCCTCGGCCGGCGCCGCAGCCGCCGGAGATCCGGCGGCGCCCGAGGCCGGCGTCCGGCCGGGCTCAGGCTCCGCGGCCGCGGCGGCCGCGGGCCGGGCGACCTCCGCGACGACCCCGGCGCCGGGCGACGGCGCCGGGCGGAGCTGCCAGACGGCGAGCGCCCCGATCGCCGCCCCGGCGAGCGCCAGGGCGGCCGCGCCGAGGAGCGCCCGCGGGCCGCGGCGCGGCGGCGCCGCGATCGCGACGGTCGGGGCCTCGCGGCCGGCGCGCAGAGCCTCCTCCTGGATCGCGGCGATCGTCCGGCGAGCCTCTTCCAGCTCTCTGCGGAGGTCGGTCGCCGGCCCGGCCGCCTCCTCGAGCGGACGGCCGGAGCCGGCGGCGGCCTCCGGCGGGACGCCGCCCTCCGGCGCGCGGCCGCGCAGCCAGGCGAGCTCCGCCTCCTTCGCGTCGAGCTCGCCCCGCAGCTCGTCCCGGGCGGCGGCGAGCTTCGCCACCTCCTCGGAGAGCGATTTCTCGTTCTCGGCCTTGACCTCGAAGCGGCGGTGCAGGCGCTCGATCTCCCCGCCGCGCTCCTCGAGCGCGGCCTCCAGGTGCGCGACCGCTTCCCGATCGCGCGCGCGCTCGGCCTCGGCGCCCTCGAGCGACTTCAGGCGGCGGCCGGCCTCGCCCAGCTTCTCTCTCGCCACCTGCAGCTCGCCCTCGAGCTCGGCGACCTCCGACCGGGCCGTGCCGAGCTCGCGCTCGCTCGCCTGCAGCCGGGTGGTCAGCTCCTCGAGCCCGGACCGCGCCTCGGCCAGCTCGGCCCGGCGGCGGCCGAGCTCCTGTCTCGCGGCGTCCGCCTCGCGCAGGGCGCGCTTGAGGTCCTCGGGCGCCGCGGCCGACGGATTCGCTGCCGCGGCGGCGCCGACCAGCTCCGCGGCCCCGTAGGAGCCGCTCTCGGGAGCCTCTTCCTGCTCTCGTTCGTCGTCGCCCAGCCGGAAGGGCTCGCCGCCTCGCTGCGCGTTGGCCTCGCGCAGCCGACGGATCACCTTGCCGCCGCCGGTGCCCAGCTTCTCGAAGCGGACGGCCAGGCCGGGCGGCTCGCCGCCCGGCTCGCCTTGACTCGCCCCCTCGCCCGCCTCGCGGACCCACTCGACCGATCCTCGGCCCGCGAGGAGGACGATCTCCTCGCCGAGCTTGAACTCGAACTCGACCGGGGTCCCGGCCGGGGGCGGCGATTCCGCGCGCACGAACATCCCGGCGCCGGACACGGCGCTCGCGAACTCGTCGATGAACTCGGTGAAGAACTCGTAGCGCCGCACCAGGCGCGTCGGCAGCCCGGCCAGCTCCGGGGCCGGCTCGGAGGGTACGCCTGGAGGCTTCCTCTGCGGCAACGCGGTCGCTCCAGTGGGCCGGGAATCGATCTGCAACGGAACCGCTGGCCGCAATCTAGACCATCGCGGTCCCGCTTTCAACCCTTCGCGGCTTCGGCGACCCCTTCCGCCGTCCGGCGGAAGGCCACGACCGTCAAGTCGTCCGGCTTGCTCGGGCGCTCCGGGCCGGGCTCGACCATCCGCCGGCGGGCCTCCCGCGCCAGGGCGCCCACCGCCTCTTCGAGGGAGCGCGTCTTCAACGCCTCGGCGATCTCCTCGAGGCTCAGATTGTCGGCGAGCCCGTCGCTGGCCAGCAGCACCGTGTCGCGCTTGGCGAGCTTGAGCCGCGGCCCGATCTCGATCCGCATCTCCGGGGCGCCGAGGAAATTCGAGACGAGATGGCGGTCCTCGTGCATCAGCGCCTCCGCCTCGTCCAGCACCCCCGCCTCGAAGGCGTAGCCCACCGGCGAGTGGGAGACCGTGCGCCACTTCACCCGGCCGCCGCCGCCGGCCACCAGGATCAGGGAGTCGCCGACCTGGAACGGCCGGACCTCGTCGTCGATCACGCAGACCGCGGCGAACGTCGTGCCGGCGCCGATGCCCAGGGCCCGGACCCCGAGGTTTCCGTCTTCCAGCCCGTCGAGCACCGCGGTGCGCAGCCGCAGCTTCTCCGTCGCGACCCGGCCGAGGGCGGCCGCGACGCTCGTCAGCGCGACCCGCGCGGCCTGCTTGCCGCCGGCGCCGCCCCCCAGCCCGTCGGCCACCGCCAGCACCGCGCTGCGCTCGTCGATCGGGACCAGCGCCGCCCCGTCCTCGTTCGGGGTGTCGCGGATGGGGCTGCACAGGGAGACGACGACCGCGCGGCCGCCGGCGAGGTCGGTCCCCTCGACCTCCTCCATGTCGCGCTCGAGGTAGAGCAGCGGCGAAGGCGACGCGTTCCCGCCCGACACGGCCCTCAGCCCGCCCCGAGCCGCTTCGCGCACCAGGGGCATTGGCCCCAGTAGCCTTCGACGACCCCCCAGCCGCAGTGTCTGCAGCTCTTGCCGGAGCCGGGGATCTTCCACTTCCGGCGCACCTTGCGGCGGCACCAGGGGCAGTAGCGCATGAACGGCATGAGATCGCGCCGCGCGCAGCCGGGGTTGGCGCAGCGGCCCTCGTAGCGGACGTCCGTGTACCGGCGGCCGGACGCCTCGAAGCCGGGCCCGTAGCACCACGGACAGTAGCGCCAGTCGAGCTTCAAGCCGCGACGGCAGCGCGGGCAGCTCGCCGGGAAAGCGACGGATCCCTCGTGCACCGCCCGCGACTCCCCGCACCAGGGGCAGCAGCCCATCGCCTCCGATACCGGGCCCTCGCACTTCGCGCAGCGGTGTCGGGCCGCCAGCACCTTGCCCCATCTGCTGCGGAACTGGCGCAGCCGCACCGAGCGCCAGTCGCGGCCTCCGCCCGCGCGGCGCCGGCTTTTCGCCGTCGCTTCTCCGAAGCGCAGCGTGCGCGGGAGCAGCCGCCGGAAGCGATCGAGCATCTGCTGGCCGTCGCGAAAGCGCTGCCGCGGATCGACCTCGATCGCGCGGCGGATCAGCGCCACCATGTCCGGGTGGAGCTTGCGCCGCAGCCGCTCGATCCGCGGCGGCGGCCACTCGAAGGGCCATTCGGGCAGCGCGCCGGAGAACATGCGGTAGAGGATGAGGCCCAGCGAGAAGACGTCGGAGCGCTGCGACGGGCGACCCATCGCCTGCTCCGGGGCGATGTAGCCCACGGTGCCGGAGCCCGAGGCGCGCACCGTCTTGTGCGCCACCTTGGCGATCCCGAAGTCGGTCAGCCGGAGCTGGTTGTCCGGGAAGAGGATCAGGTTGTCGGGCTTGATGTCGCAGTGGATCACGCGGTGGCGGTGGGCGCAGGCCGCCGCCGCGATCGCCTGCTCGGCGAGCTCCAGCGCGGTGCGCAACGACATCCGGCGCTTGAGGCGGTCGTGCAGCGTCTCCTCGCCCAGCGGCGAGACGATGACGAAGCGCTTGTCGATGAAGTCCGCGTTCTTGAGCGGCAGGATATTGGCGTGGTCGAGGCGCGAGGCGAGCCGGACCTCGCGGTAGAAGTCCTTCAGGACCCCCTGGGTGACCAGGTGCGGATGGGGCACCTTGAGGGCGACCCGGGAGCCCTCGACGGTGTCCAGGGCCTCGTAGACGGAGGCGAAGCCGCCCTTCCCCAGCCGGCGGCGGATCTTGTATTTCCCGAGCTTCTGCCTGGGCTTGAGCACGGTGCCCGACACTAACCGAGGCCGAGGTGGGACACAAGGCGGCAAGGCGAAAACGCGCCGGCTCCGCGGACGGGCCGGGCCGGAAGGGCTCGGCGGTCCGGGTCCGCCGAGCTCGCCGCCGCGCTCCCCGGGTGGCGGGGGCGGGCGCGGACGATAGGATCGGGGTCCGAAAGGAGACACCGCTTGCGAGCCACGGCCGCGATGATCTCGACCCTCCTCCCGCCCCTTCTGCTGACGATCGCCGCGCCCGCGCGCGGCGCCGGACCCGAGGACTCGCGCCCCGTCGCCGAGTACGCGCGCGCCACCTACGGCGAGGCGACCGTGGAGACCCTCGCCGACCTCGTCGCCTTCCGCACGGTGCACAAGGAGGGAACGGCGAACGCCGAGCATCCGCCGTTCCGCGCCATGACCCGCTACCTGCGGGAGAAGGCGGCGGAGCTGGGGCTGGAGTTTGCCGACCACGGCGCGGTCGTGGTCGTCTCCCTGGGCCGGAGCCCCGAGCGGCTGGGGATCGTGACCCACGGCGACGTGCAGCCGGCCGACCCCTCGAAGTGGGCCCGCGACCCCTTCACCCTCGACGCCACGAGCGAGCCGGGGCGCCTCCTGGGCCGCGGCACGGAGGACGACAAGGGCCCGATCGCGACCGCGCTCTACGCGATGGGGGCCGTCGCCGACCGGGGGGTGCCGCTGGCCCGTCGCATCGAGCTCATCGTCTCCTACACCGAGGAGTCGGACTGGGAGCCCTTCCAGGCGTTTCTCGCCGAGCGCCCGCCGCCGGATCTGAACGTCGCCCTCGACTCCGAGTACCCGGTGGTCGTCGCCGAGAAGGGCTGGGGAATGGTACGGCTCACCCTGCCGCCGGTCCCGGCCGCCGCCGCGTCCGCTTCGAGCCGGCCGGCCCTCGAGTCCTTCACCGGCGGCGCCTTCATCTCCCAGATCCCCGAGGACGCCGAGGCGGTCGTCCGCCGGCCGACGCCCGAGCTCGAGCGGCTGCTTTTGGCCGAGGCGCGCAAGTTCCCGCGGGTGCGCTTCAGCTTCACCCCCGGCGAGGACTCGCTCACGATCCGCGCCCGCGGCCTCGCCGCCCATTCGTCGAAGCCCTGGGAGGGGCGCAACGCGATCACCCACCTCGCCGCCCTGCTCGACTTCGTCGCCTGGCCGGACTCGCAGGCCGCCCGCATGGTGCGCCTCGTCAACGACCTGATCGGCACCGGCGACTACGCCGAGCGCTTCGGCGACCTCGCCCACTCGCACCCGTTCATGGGCCCGCTGACCCTGTCGCTCACGACGCTGGCGCCCGAGGCGGGCGGGCTCGTGGCCGGCATCAACGTGCGGCGGCCGGCCGGCCCGACCAACGCCGAGATCGAGCGCCGGATCGCCGCCGCGGTCGACGAGTGGAAGCAGGACTCGGGGATCGCCGACGTCGAGATCAGCACCCTGATCCTCGCCCCCTACTCCGCCGAGGACGCCCCCCAGGTGCCGGTGCTGCTCGACATCTTCCGCCGCTACACGGGAATCCGGGACGCGGCGCCGCTGTCGATCGGCGGCGGCACCCACGCCCGCCTGGTCCCCAACGGCGTCAACTTCGGCCCCGCGATGCCGGGCAAGCCCTACACCGGCCACAGCGAGCACGAGTACATCGAGCGCGACCAGCTCCTGCTCAACCTCGAGATGTACACCGCGATGCTGGTCGAGCTGGCGGGGCGGTAGGGCGCCTTCGCCCGGGCGCGGGGACGCCGGGCCCCGTCGCCCCCCTGGAGCGCCTGCTAGAATCGGGCGCGTCGGACCCGAGACTGGAACCTGATTCGAGCCATGGCGGACCGCGTTCGCAACAGGGTCTTCGTCAGCTACGCCCGCGAAGACTCGAAATGGTGGGCCGAGCTCCACAAGCAGCTGGCCCCCCTCATCCACGCCGAGCCTGACGCGATCTGGTGGGACGGGTATATCAAGAGCGGGCAGAAGTGGCGGGGCGAGATTGAGCAGGCTCTCATCTCCGCCAAGGTCGGCGTGCTACTCGTCAGTCAGAACTTCCTCGCGTCGGAGTTCATTCACCGGGTCGAATTGCCTAGCCTGCTCGAGGCCACGCGCGCCGACGGCGTGACGATCCTGTGGTGCCTGGTGCGGGCCTGCTGGTGGGAGAGGACTCCGCTCAAGGATTACCAGGCCTGCCCCAGCCACAATTTGAAGGCCTGGAACTCGATGACAGAGGCCGAGCTCGACGGGGTACTCGTCGAGATCGCCAAGGCGATCGACAGCGCGCTGCGGGCCGCTCCTTCCCGGGCCCCGGCGAAACCGACGACCCGGTCACCTCGACCCGAGAAAGCGCCCGTCGTCCCGGCCGAGGAGCGCGGCCCCGAGCCGATCTCTCCCCCGCGGACCTCGAAAGAATCGCCGAAGGCGGGGAGCGCCAGGAGGCTGCTGGAGGGGATCGACGATCTGGGCGTCGTCGACGAGATCGGCGACATCTTCGTCCTGCGCGGCCAGTGGTCCGACGCCGCCTTCACCTACGACAAGATGATCGATCTGGCGGCGCCCGGCCGGGAGCTCTGGATGGCGCAGGGCTACGAGAAGCTCGGCAACGTGCGCTCGAAGGAGGGCCTCCGGGAGCGGGCCCACGAGTGCTGGCGGTTCGCCCGCACCCTCTACCGGCGCGCCGGGCGGCCGGAGAACGCGGCCGAAGTCGAGCGGCGACTCGCAGAGACTCCCGCGGCGGCGGTGACCGAATAGCGGCCGGACTTCGGACCCGGGATCACTCGGCGATCCGAACGCAGTCGGACTCGACGCAGTCGTGGTGCGCCGCATCCTCGTAGCCGCTGCGAATCAGCGTTTCGAGCTTACTCTCGTCGGCAATGAAAAGGTCGCCGATGCCTCCGAGGTGCTTGGTGGAGCGGTACCGGTGGATCTCGACCGGCAGCTTGTCCACAGTCTCCTGGTTGAGTCGCGACCAGAGCCGCATGACCTCGGAGCCGGGGTCGAAGTCGCGCAGCAGATCCAGAAACTGAAGCGCCCGGTTCGTCCTCTCCGCGCCCTCGATGTCGGCGTTGACCGCGCGCGAGAAGGCCAACAGGAACAGCCGGTAGACGATAGAGAAGCTGCCGCGAACGTCCGAAAGCGGCCCCCGGCCGGCCTCGGGGTCGAGATAGATGACGTGGAGCGTGAGCTGCCGATCGTCCCTGCGCCCTCGCGCCGCCTCGATCGCGGGGTTGAGAGGATGCTTCATGAGCATGGCCCCGTCGACGTACTCCTCGCGGTCGACGTCCTGACGGGGCACCCCGCCGGGGATCGCCATCGCGGCGATGATCGCCTGGTAGCCGGACTCGCCCACGAAGTGGCGCCTGTCGAACGTGCGGGTCGTCCCGAGCTTCCAGTTGGCGGCCGTGATGCGGAGCTCCTTGCTCGATTTGCGGATGCGGTCGAGCGAGATCCTCGAGCGGAGATGGTCTCGCATCGGGGCCACGTCGGCCAGGATGTCCCACTCGTAGTCGAAGATCTGGTCCTGCACCGCGGCGAGTGGCCGGGTGGGCTGCAGGGAGGCGAACAAGTCGCCCGTCCGCCGCAGGAGGTCGCGTGAGAGATGCACGGCGTCCTTGCCGAGCTCCACCAGCGGGGTGATCGGATTCGGCAGGAAGAAGCGCGGATCGAGGTAGTTGAACGGGTTCGCGCGGAAGCGGGGGGAGACCTCGGTCGACCAGCTCTGCTCCAGCCTCTCGGCGGCGGCGATGTCGCTCTCGTCCGACTCCGAGACCATGAAAGCGGCGTTGTACGCCCCGACGGAGGTGCCGGCGTAGATCTCCGGCTGGATCTTCTCCCCCCGGGTCGAGGGCGAGACGCCCTGCAGGATGGCCTTGAGCACGCCGACCTCGTAGGCCGCGTTGAACCCGTTGCCCGAGAAGATCACGGCGTGCCTCCGGTCCCTCGGTCGCCGGGCGGCCGTTGGCGCTTCTTGTGCCTCGCCGGGGGTGGAGCTCACCGTATTCTCGGCATTTATCATGCGAGCTCACTTCGCATCGTCGGGTCCTGGGAGCCTACCCATCGAGTTCGCATCGGAGCTTGCCGAATCATAGCACCGGGTAACGACCGCAGACCGGTCGATATCGCATTCTGACGCGCCCCTCGAAGCGAATTCGGAGTGTCCGGCGGCCCATGTACCCACTTGACAGCAGTGACATCAAACGACATTATCTTGATGTCATGACTCAGATCACGGCACGCGTCCCGGACGAGCTCGCTCGACAGATCGACGAAGCGGCCGCGCAACTCAAGCGCTCGCGCGCGCAGGTCGTGCGCCAGGCCCTCGAGTACTACCTGGAGGACCTCGAAGACCTCCGGCTGGGGCTCGAGCGGCTGCAGGATCCCGCCGATCC
>JBFJMD010000010.1:0-16735 GCA_041634115.1 Thermoanaerobaculia bacterium
CCGCGGCTCTCCCCCCACGTCTCGATCTTCGAGATCCGCGCCCTGTTCAAGCGGCGCGACAAGCTGATCCAGCGCCTCGAGGCGGAGATCGCGCGCCGGGGCGAGAACGACGTCCTCTTCGACCCCGACCCGGTGAAGGGCGTCGCCGCCGGGGTGGCGGTCCGCGAGCGGCGCCGCTCGCAGGGCTGAGCGGCGGAGCAGCGGATGGCGAGGCCCAAGCTCACTCCCCTCAGCGGCTACCGGGAGTACCCGCCCGATGAGATGAGGCGGCGGGCCGGGCGCTTCCTCGACGAGATGCTGCGCCGGCGCAGCGTCCGCGAGTTCTCCGACCGTGCCGTGCCCGAAGAGGTGCTCCGGGACTGCCTGGAGGCGGCGGCGTCCGCCCCGAGCGGCGCCAACCGCCAGCCCTGGCACTTCGTCGTCGTGCGCGATCCCGAGGTCAAGCGCCGGATCCGGGAGGCGGCCGAGCGCGAGGAGCGCGACTTCTACCACGGCCGGGCGCCCAACGACTGGCTCGAAGCCCTCGAGCCGCTCGGCACCGACGAGCACAAGCCGTTCCTCGAGACCGCGCCCTTCCTGATCGCGGTGTTCGCCCAGGTCTACGGCTTCGACGGCGACGGCGAGAAGATCAAGCACTACTACGTGAACGAATCCGTGGGCATCGCCGTCGGCTTCCTGCTCGCCGCCCTGCAGGAGGCGGGGCTGGCGACCCTCACCCACACGCCGGCGCCGATGCGATTCCTCTCCGAGCTCCTCGGCCGGCCGCGCAACGAGCGGCCCTTCCTGCTGATCCCGGTCGGCTACCCGGCGGCCGACGCCCGCGTTCCCGAGATCGACAAGAAATCGCTCGCAGAGGTCACCACCTTCGTCTGAGCGCCGCCGGCGCGGGGGAGGGGGCGGTAGAATCGCCGGCAATGCTCCACGATCCAAGGCCGGCGGAGCCGGTCCTGCGGGTCGCAGATCTCCGGGTCGGCTACGGCGCCGGAACCGGCCCGCCGACCCCCGTGCTCGGCGGCGTGGGCTTCGAGCTCGCGGCCGGCGAGGCGCTCGGCGTTCTGGGCGAGTCGGGCTGCGGCAAGTCGACGCTCTGCCTGACCCTCCTCGGCCTGCTGCCGCCGGGCGGAGAGGTCACCGCGGGCACGGTCCGATTCGAGGGGCACGACCTGCTGGCGCTGCCGGAAGCGCGCCTCCGCCGGCTGCGCGGAAGGCGCCTCGCCATGATCTTCCAGGAGCCGGGGCTGGCGCTCAATCCCTGCCTGCGGGTCGGCGAGCAGATCGCCGACCTGCTCGTGACCCACCGCGGCTGGCGCCGGCGCCGGGCGCGCTCCGCGGTGCTCGAGCTGCTCGCCCGGGTGCGCTTCGCGGACCCGCAGCGGCTCTTTCGCGCCTACCCGCACCAGCTCAGCGGCGGCCAGCGGCAGCGGGTGGTGATCGCGCAGGCGCTGGTCTGCGAGCCGGCGCTGGTCGTGGCCGACGAGCCGACCGCCTCGCTCGACGCCGTCACCGGCGGCGAGCTCGTCGCCCTGCTGCGCTCCCTGCTCCGTGATCTGGGCACCGCCCTGCTCTTCGTCAGCCACGATCCCGCGGTCCTCGCCTCGCTGGCCGACCGGCTGGCGGTCATGTACGCCGGCCGCCTGGTGGAGGTGGGCGGCCGCGACGAGGTGCTCGCCGACCCCCTCCACCCCTACGCGCGGGCGCTGCTCGCATGCGCGCCGCCGGCGGGCCCCGACGCGCGCGGCCGGCGGCGGCCGCTGCCGACGATCCCCGGCTCGGCCCCCGATCCGGCGGCGCCGCCGCCCGGCTGCGCTTTCGAGCCCCGCTGCGACGACCGGCGGCCGGAGTGCGCGCTGCGTCCGCCGGCGCTGGCGCGCCGCCCCGGTGACCGGCGCGTCGCCTGCGTCCTCTACGGCGAGGAAGAGGGCTGAGTGGGGGCCGGGGCCGCCGCCGCGGCGATCGCCGAAGGCCGGCACCTGCTGACGGCGCGGGGCTTGACCAAGACCTATGCCCGGGGCCGCTTCGGAGGCGGCGGCGGCGACCGGCTCCCCGCCATCCGCGACGTCGATCTCGACATCGAGAGCGGCGGCAGCCTGGTGCTGGTGGGCCGCTCCGGCGCGGGAAAGTCGACCCTCGGCCGCTGCCTGGCCCTGCTGGAGCGGCCCGAGGCCGGCAGCATCCGCTACCGGGGGGTGGAGCTCACGCGGCTGGCGCGGCGCGAGCTGGCGACCTACCGCCGGCAGATCCAGCTCATCTTCCAGGACCCGGGCCGTTCGCTCAACCCGCGGTTCACGGTCGGCGAAGTGCTCGAAGAGCCGCTGGCGATCGCCGGCCTCCGCCCGGGGGCCGAGCGGCGGGCGCGGGCGGCGGAGATGGCGGCGAACGTCGGCATCCCGGAGAGCTGGCTCGGCCGCTCGCCACTCGGCCTGAGCGGCGGCCAGAGACAGCGGCTGGCGATCGCCCGCGCGCTCACCATCCGGCCGCGGCTGATGATCTTCGACGAATCGCTGACGGGGCTCGACCTGTCGATCCAGGCCCAGACGGTCAATCTGCTGCGCGAGCTCCAGGGCCGCTTCGGCCTCACCTTCGTCTTCGTGACCCACGATCTCTCGATGGTCCGCCACCTGGCGAACGTCGTCGCGGTGATGGAGATGGGCGAGATCGTGGAGCGGGGTCCGGCCGCGGAGGTCTTCGACGCGCCGCGGCATCCGATGACCCGCCGGCTGCTCGCCGCCGCGGCCCGCGGATGAGGCCGGACCCGCCGCGATGCGCTTTCTGATCCGCCGCGCCCTGCACGGGCTGTTCCTGCTGGCCGGGGTGGCGGTGCTCACCTTCCTCATGACCGAGCTCGCGCCCGGCGACTACTTCGACCACATGCGGCTCGACTCCAGGATCTCGCCCGAGACCGTCGCCGCGATGCGCGCCCGCTTCGCGCTGGAGGGATCGCTGCCCGAGCGCTTCGGGCGCTGGCTCGCCTCCGTCGCCCGCGGCGACCTCGGCTACTCCTTCGCCTACAACAGCCCGGTGGCGCCGCTGCTGCTGCCGCGGGTCCGCAACACCCTGCTGCTCTCCGGCAGCGCCACCGCCCTGGCCTGGCTCGTCGCGCTGCCGCTGGGCGTCTGGGCGGCCGGCAGCCGGGCGGGCTGGCCGCGGGCGCTGTCGGCGGCGTCGACGTCGCTGCTGCTCGCGGTGCCGGAGCTGCTCACCTGCCTCGCGCTGCTGCTCCTGGCGCTGCGCACCGGCTGGTTCCCGACCGGCGGCATGGTCTCGTTGGACCACGCCGAGCTCGCCGCCGCGGACCGCCTCGCCGACCTCGCGATCCACCTCGCCCTGCCGGTGGCGGCGCTGGCGGCGGCGATGTTGCCGGTCCTCGTGCGCCACGTCCAGGCGAGCGTCTCCGAGGTCCTGAGCTCGCCCTTCCTGCGCGCCGTCCGCGGCTTCGGCATCCCGCGCCGCAAGCTGCTCTTCCGGCACGCGCTGCGGGTAGCGGCGAACCCCTTGATCTCGCTCTTTGGCATCTCCGTCGCCGGCCTGGTGAGCGGCTCGCTGCTGGTCGAGGTGGTGATGAGCTGGCCCGGCATCGGACCCCTGCTGCTGGAGTCGATCCTCGCCCGCGACGTCCACGTCGTCATCGCGATCGTCCTCATGTCGACGGTCATCCTCATCGCCGGGAACCTCCTCGCGGACCTCCTGCTCTATGCCTTCGACCCGCGCATCCGGGCCGAGTAGCCGCCGCCGGAAGCGGCGCCGCTTCGATGCGGCGGCGCTGCTGATCGCGGCCCACGTCCTGGTCCTCCTCGCCGGCCCGCTCGCCCCCTACCACCCCGCGGCCCAGCACCGCGAGGCGCCCTGGGCACCACCGACCCGGATACACTTCTTCGACGCCGGCGGCGGCTTCCACCCGCGGCCGTTCGTCTACGCGCGGACGGCCGTCCCGGGGGCCGCCGACGAGTACGTCGAGGATCGCGGCCGGGCGTTTCCGATCCGCTTCTTCGTCCGCGGCGAGCCCTACGCGCTCGGCCCCTGGACCTTCGAGCGCCGCCTCTTCGGCGTGGAGGCCCCGGCCAGGATCTTCCTCCTCGGCACCGACGGACTCGGCCGCGACCAGCTCGCGCGGCTCCTCCACGGCGGCCGGGTGTCGCTCTTCGCGGGCCTGCTCGCGGCCGCCGTGGCGCTGTCGCTCGGCACCCTGCTCGGCTCGCTCTCGGGCTTCTACGGCGGCCGGGTCGACGCGCTGCTCATGCGGATGACCGAGCTGGTGATGGTGCTGCCCTGGCTCTACCTGCTGCTGGCCGTGCGCGCCTTCCTGCCGCTCGAGCTGCCGCCCCTGCGGGCGTTCGTGCTGGTGGTCACGGTGATCGGCCTCATCGGCTGGGCGCCGCCGGCGCGGCTGTTTCGCGGGGTCGCCTTGAGCGCGCGCGAGCGCGAGTACGTCCAGGCGGCCCGCGGCTTCGGCGCCGGCGACCGCTACCTGATGGTGCGCCACATCCTGCCCCAGGTGCGCACCCTCGCCCTGACCCAGGCCGCGATCCTGGCGCCCCGATACATCCTGGCGGAGGTGACGCTCTCCTTTCTCGGCCTCGGGATCGGCGAGCCGGTGCCGAGCTGGGGCAACCTGCTCGCCGAGCTGCAGCACTACTCGGTGCTGGCGTCGTACTGGTGGATGGCGGCGCCCGCGGTCGCGCTGGTGGGCGTCTTTCTCCTCTACCAGCGCGTCGCGAGCGGCCTCGCGCCGGATGCTACAATCGAGCTACACTGAACCCTGGACAGACCCTCACCGCTCCACCGGTCTCGGGCCGGACCCGCCGCTCGCGAACCGCGAAGCCCGCGGCGGCGATGCTGGCGCTGTTGGCGCTCGCCCTCGCCGCCTGCTCGCGGCCGGGCCCCGAAGCGCCGGCGGCGGCGGCCGGGACCGAGCCGGTCGTCGGACGCCACGGCGGCCGCCTCGTCGTGGCGCTGCGCAGCCAGCCCGCGTCGCTCAATCCGGTCGCCGCCGTGGACAACACCTCGTTCACGGTGCTGCGGCGGGTGCACGCCGACCTCGTCCACATCAACCGCCAGACCCAGCGCACCGAGCCGGCGCTGGCCGAGAGCTGGAGTATCTCGGAGGACGGGCGCCGGATCACCGTCCGCCTGCGCCGCGGTCTGCGCTTCTCGGACGGCGAGCCCTTCGACGCCGACGACGTCCTGTTCTCCTACCGGGTCTACCTCGACGAGAGCGTCGGCTTTCCCGGTCGCGACCTGCTCGTCGTCGGCGGCGAGCCGCTCGGGCTGCGCAAGGTCGACGCCCACACCGTGGTCTTCGAGATGGGCCAGCCCTACGCGGTCGGCGAGCGCCTCTTCGACAGCGTCGCGATCCTGCCGGAGCACCTGCTGCGGGGCCCCTACGAGGAGGGCCGCCTGCCCGAGGTCTGGGGCAACGCCGCGGAGCCGTCCGAGATCGCCGGCCTCGGGCCCTTCCAGCTCAAGGAGTACGTGCCGGCGCAGCGGCTGGTGCTCGAGCGCAACCCGCACTACTGGAAGGTGGACGCCGACGGCCAGCGGCTGCCGTATCTGGACGAGATCGCTTTCCTCTTCGTCCCCAGCCAGGACGCGCAGGCGATCCGCTTCCAGTCGGGTGAGACCGACGTCATCGACGGCCTGAGCGCCGAGAACTACGCGGTGCTGGAGCGCCAGGCGCACTCGGGACGCTACCGTCTGTTCGACCTGGGACCGGGCCTCACCTACAACTTCCTGTTCTTCAACCTCAACGACCTGGAAGGCCGCCGGCTGGAGTCGATCGAGCGCAAGCAGGCCTGGTTCTCGGACCTGGAGTTCCGGCGCGCGGTGTCGGAGGCGGTCGACCGCGAGGCCCTCGCCAGCCTGGCCTTCAAGGGCCGCGCGGAGCCGCTCGCGACGCACGTCAGCTCGGGCAACAAGCTCTGGCGCAACGACGCGATCGCTCCTCCGGCGCGCTCATCCGACTCGGCCCGGCGCCGGCTCGCCGCGGCGGGCTTCTCCTGGAACGCGGAGGGCGAGCTCCTCGACGCGGACGGCCGGCCGGTGTCTTTCACGATCGTCACCAACTCGAGCAACGCGCAGCGGGTGCGCATGGGCACGGTGATCCAGGAGGACCTGGCGGGGCTCGGAATCGACGTCGGGGTCGTGCCGATCGAGTTCCGGGCGATGCTCGAGCGGGTCTTTCGCAGCTTCGACTACGAGGCCTGCATCCTCGGGCTGAGCAGCGGCGACGTCGACCCCAACTCGGACATGAACGTCTGGCTCTCCGGCGGCAGCAGCCATCTCTGGCGGATCGGCGGCGGCCCCGCGGACGCCGCGGAGGAGGAGATCGACCGCCTCCTGCGCGAGCAGCTGGTGGAGCTGGATCCGGCGGTGCGGAAGGCCAAGTACGACCGGGTCCAGGAGATCATCGCCGACACCGTGCCGGCGATCTTCCTCGTCTCCCACGACATCCTGGTCGGGGCCAAGGTCGGGCTCGGCAACTTCCGGCCGGCTGTGCTCGACCACTCGACGCTCTGGAACGCCGACGAGCTTTTCTGGGAGGCGCCGGAGCCCGGCGCCGAAGGGAGGGCGACCGCCGCTCCCCGATAGGGGCCGAAATCCGTGAAAAATCCTGGCATTTCCCCGGAGAGACGTGCTAGGATGCCGGGCGTCAGCCGAAGAGCCGTCCCCGACCGGAACCTCGCCACGTCGTTCCATCGCCACTGCGTCACGCGAGCAGCCGAGCCGGGTCCGGGTTCGCCCTTCGAAAAGCTCTAAGAACGGAATCGAGAGTATCGGCGCAGCCGAAACCATTAACCTGGAGGGGACCTCCGAATGGGTCGGAGGCCGCTTCCGCGATTGAAAAACGGGAGGAGTCCGAATGAACAAGTCCGAATTGGCCGAGAAGCTCGCCAGGAAGTGCGATATTTCCCAGACCAAGGCGAGCGAGATCGTCGGTGTGATCTTCGAGACCAAGCCGGGACACGGGATTATCGCCACCGCGCTCGACGCCGGCGGCAAGGTGCAGCTGGCGGGCTTCGGCACCTTCGGAACGAAGCGCCGCGCCGCCCGCAAGGGCCGCAACCCCGCGACCGGCAAGGAGATCCACATCCCGGAGAAGAAGTACGTCACGTTCAAGCCCGGCAAGGGGCTGAAGGACCGGGTCGCGGACTGACCCTCCCTCGATCTCGCGACTCCAGGCCCCGGCGCGGTCGGCCCGCGTCGGGGCCTTTTTCGCTCCATGCCGTTCGGCTACTACGACCGCCTGAGCCCCCGCAAGCAGCGGATCTACCGCCGCAGTGACGAGCTCGCCGCGGTGCCGCTGACGCGCCCGGCGGAGCTGCGGCCGCTGGCGCTGGAGATCCGCGAGCGGCTGGAGGAGAACGACCGGCGCGGCCTGACCCGCGCCTGCCAGCGGCTCGTGGACGGGATCGTCGAGCGACTCGAGGTGCCGCCGATCGAGACCCGGGTGCTCGCCGCCCGGCCCAGCCGCACCTGGGGCGAGCTCCACGGCCTCTACGAGCCCGAGGAGGACGGCCGCGTCGCCCGGCTGACGGTCTGGATGCGCACCGCCCGCAAGCGGCAGATCGTCGCCTTTCCGACCTTTCTGCGGACCGTCCTCCACGAGCTCTGCCACCACCTCGACTACGAGCTCTACGGGCTGGCCGAGTCCTTCCACACCGAGGGCTTTTTCAAGCGCGAGTCCAGCCTCTACCGCCAGCTCGTCGAGACGCCGGCGGCCGAGCCCGGCTAGCAGAGCCGCGGAGCTCAGGGACGCGGGCTCGCGTCCACCCAGACGCGCAGCCGGTCGCCGCCGCCGCGCACCGACAGCAGCTCGCCCGCGCCCCGGGCGGCGAGCGCCTCCACGGCGGCGCCCAGGGCGAGCTCGCCCGCCTCCCCGTCGAGCAGGGCGTCGATCACCGCGGCGGGCACCCGGACGTCCACGACCTCGGCGCCGACGCCGCCCTCCTCGAACCGGGCCCGCAGGTAGCCCCCCTCCCTCCCCACCCGCAGCAGCCCGTCGGCGCACTCGAGGGTCACCCAGGGCGACCCGGGCCGGGCGCTCATCTGGCGCCAGATCGCGCGCAGGTCGGAGAGCTCGTGACCGCCGATGCGCAGGCCTCGCGGCGCCGGCAGGGCCGCGACGGCCGTCAGGTCGGGCGCCAGCGCCTCCGCGGCCTCCAGCAGGGCCAGCGGCAGGTTGACGGTGAGCTTCGCCCGCTCGTCCTCGTGCAGGCGCACGTGCAGCCAGAGATCGGCGCCGGCCCGCGCCGCCCCCGCCGCGGTCAGCATCGAGATCGTCAGGCCCAGGATCTTGGCGTACTGTCCGCCCACCGATTCACCCCGTTCTTCGAACGCAGCCGCCGTCGTGACGCCCACGCCGACTAGGACGGGCCGGCGGCCGGAAAAGTTTCACTTCGCGGATCGTCTAGACGGACTCTTCGGCCAGCCCGGAGGATCGGCCCAGCCGCGCGACCAGCGCGGCGCGGGCGTCCAGGGCCAGGCTGAACAGCGCCGGCACCAGGAACAGGGTGAAGAGGGTCGACACCACCAGGCCGCCGACGACCACGCTGCCCAGGCCCCGATACAGCTCCGAGCCGGCGCCGGGGAAGACGACCAGCGGCAGCATGGCGCAGACGCTGGTCGAGACGCTCATGAAGATCGGGCGAATCCGGTTGCGGGTCGCCTCGCGAATCGCCTCGCGCGGCGCCATGGCGTCGTCCCGGATGTGATTGAGCGACTGGTGCACGATCAGGATGGCGTTGTTGACCACCGTCCCCACCAGGATGATGAACCCGAGCATGGTGAGCACGTCCAGGGACTGGTGCGTGAAGAGGTTGACGGCGCCCAGCCCGAGGAACCCGCCGAGGGCCGCGAGCGGCACGCTGAAGAGGATCACGAACGGATAGAGGAAGCTCTCGAAGAGCGCCGCCATCAGCAGGTAGGTGATGACGATCGCCAGCACGAAGTTGAGCCCCAGCGCCGAGGCGGTCTGGGTCAGCTTGTCGGCGGTGCCGGTGAGGCGCGCGCGGTAGAGGCCGCCGAGGCGGCCTTCCGACACGAGCGGCGCCAGCACCTCGTCCTCGATGAGCTCCATCGCCTGCTGGAGCGGCATCTCCTCGGGCGGCGTCACCTGGATGGTGATCGATCGCTGGCGCTCGCGGTGGGCGATCTCGGTGGGGCCGCTGGCGACCTCGACCGCGGCCACCGAGCCCACGGTCACGAGCTCGCCGCCCGGCGTCGCGATCGGGATCTGCTCAATGAGATGGGTGCGGTGATCGTAGCCGTCCGCGGCGACGACCTTGAGATCGATCTCCTGGCCCTCGAGCTGGTAGTCGCTCGCCTTGGCTCCGTCCACGAGCACGTTGACCATCGTCCCCAGGTCGCGGTTGGACAGCCCGAGCTCCGCGGCCCGCCGCCGGTCGGTCCGGACCAGCACCTCCGGGTTCGCCAGGTCGAGGCTCGGGATCGGCCGCGCCTGCGCCCCCGGCAGGCGCTGCATCACGCTGCCGAACACGCCGCCGCCGATCGCCACCAGCTCCGTCAGCTCGGGCCCCACGAGCTCGATGTCGATCGTGCGGCCGGCGCCGAAGCGGCGCTGGAACAGGCTGGACTGGAAGACGAACGCGATCGAGCCCGGCAGCTGCGAGTTGATCCGCTGGTACTCGGGCAGGAGCTCGCGCACGCGCACCGGGTCGCGGGCGCTGATGCCCATGAAGATCCGCCCGGGCAGGGCGCCGTAGAAGAAGCCGCGCACGCCGCCGCCGGGCAGGTCGGCGGAGCGCTCGGGGGGCGTCTTCCAGAGGTGCTCGAGGCCGTCGACGTAGATCTGCTGCAGCTTCGAGTTCTCCTCCAGGCTCTGCCCCGGCGGCGGCTGGACGATGCCGAAGAGGAAGTTCTGGTTGCCTGTCGGCAGGTACTCGGCCTTGGGGGCGAGGAACCAGCTCAGGCCGAGGGCCGCGGCGGTGAAGCCGACTACCACCACCAGCCGCCGGCGGGTAGTGCCGCAGATCCAGTAGACCTTCTCGGTCACCCAGCCGGTGAAGCGGCCGGCCAGCGCCACCCCGCCCCAGAGGCCGCGGAAGCCGCCCTCGCCGTCGTCCCCGGGGGTCGCCAGGATCTTCGCCGACAGGCTCGGGATCACGGTGACCGCCACCGCCAGGCTGAGCCCCACGGCGCAGCTGATGGCGAGCGCGATGTCGCGAAAGAGCTGCCCCGCCTCCTCGCGCACGAAGAGCACCGGGACGAAGACCGCGATCGTCGTGAGGGTGCTGGCGAGCACCGCGCCCCAGACCTCGCGGGCGCCGTCGTAGGCGGCCTGGAAGCGGCTCTTGCCGAGCTGCCGGTGCCGGTAGGTGTTCTCCAGCACGACGATCGAGTTGTCCACCACCATGCCGACCGCGAACGCCATCCCGGCGAGGCTGATCACGTTCAGCGTGCGCCCGAACCAGGCCATCATCAGGAAGGTGCCGACGACGCTGATCGGCATCGCCACGGCCACCACCAGGGTGCTCGTGCGGCTTCGCAGGAACACCAGCAGGACGGCGATCGCCAGCACCCCGCCCAGCATCAGGCTCTGCTGCACCAGGTCGATCGCGCTGTCGATGTACTCGGTCTCGTCGTAGACCTGCAGGACGCGCAGTCCGCGCGGCGCCAGCAGCTCGGCGTTGATCTGCGCCACGGCCTCGCGCACGCCGCCCATGACCTCCAGCACGTTCGAGCCCGGCGCCCGCACCATGTTGAACGCGATCGTCGGCCCGCCCAGGAAGTAGATGTTGGCGAAGGGCTTGGTGTAGCCGAGCTCCACCCGGGCGACGTCGCGCACGTAGACCGGCACCCCGTCGCGCACCGCGATCACCACGTCGCCGATCATCTCCGGCGAGCGGTACTCGCCGACCGTGCGCACGACGTAGCGCCGGGTACCCTCCTCGAAGTCGCCGGCCGAGAAGTTGCGGTTCTCGCGGTCGAGGGCCGAGACCAGCTGGGTGATCGCGATCCCCCGCGCCGCCAGCCGCGCGGGATCGACGACCACGTGCATCTCGCGCTCGCGGCCGCCGAAGATGTTCACCGCGCCGACCCCGGGGACGCGCTCCAGCTCCGGCTTCACGAACTCGTCGAGAAAGGTGAGCAGCGTGCCGATTTCACCCTCGAAGCCGTCGGTCTCGGTGGGCAGCAGGATGAACCAGGCGCTGGCGCCGGCCTCGGCGGCCACCGAGCGGATGACCGGCTTGTCGGCGTCGTCCGGATAGCGCGGCACCTGCTGCAGCCGGTTCGAGACCTTGAGCAGCGCGGCGTCGACGTCGGTCCCGGTCTGGAAGGTGAGGGTGATGGCGCCGAAGCTGTCGGAGCTCGTGCTCTCCATCTTGACCAGGCCCTCGAGCCCCTTGAGCTGCTCCTCCTGCTCGTCCACGATCTCGCGCTCGATCTCCTGGGGGCTGGCGCCGGGCCACACGGTGGAGACCGTGACCTCCGGGTCCTCCACCGAGGGGGTGAGCTGCACCGGGATCCGGGCCAGCGCGAGGCTGCCGAAGAGCACCACCAGGATGGCGCCGACGGCCACCTTGACCGGATAGCGGATCGAGCCCTCGACGATCTTCATGGCTGCTCGTAGTCTCCCCGCTGCGGCTCGACCTGCTGGCCGGGCTGCAGGCGCTCGTTGCCCTGGATCACGACCCGGTCCCCGGCGGCGATCTCGCCGGCGACGGCGATCCAGGCGCCCTGGGGCTGGCCGGGCGTCACCGGCACCGGCCGCACCCGGTCTTCCTCGCCGATCACGAACACCAGCCGCTGCTCGCCGCGGGCGACGACGGCGTCCTTCGGCACCAGCACCCGCGAGGCCCCGGCGCCGATCGGCAGGTTCACCCGCGCCAGCATCCCGACCCCGATCCGGCCCTCGCGGTTCGGAAGCGCGACCTTGACCGGGAAGGTCCTCGCCTGGGGGTTGGCGCGCGGCACGACCGCCCGCACCTCGCCCCGCACCTTCTCGCCGTCGAGGGCCGGAATGGCGACGTCCACGGCCTCGCCGCGCGTCAGGCCGGCGAAGTACTGCTCGGGAACCTCCAGGTGCACCTCCAGGTCGCCGGTGTCGAGCACCTCGGCGACCGCGCCGCCGGGGTCGAGCCACTCGCCGGGGGCGGTGTGCTCCTCGACCACGACGCCGTCGAAGGGCGCCCGCACGACCGTGCGCTCGAGCTCGTCCTCGAGCCGCGCGACCTCCGCCTCGAGCTGGTCGACCCGGCCCTGCGAGGCGTCGAACTCCGAAAGGGCGTCGTCCAGCTCCTGCACGCTGATCACCTTCTCCTCGAAGAGGTCCCGGGCGCGCTTGCGGCGCGCCTCCGCCAGCCGCAGCCTCGCTCGCGCCTCCTCGAGCTGTCCCCGCGCCGAGCGCAGGCGCAGCTCCGCGGTCTCGCGCCGCAGTCGCACCAGCGGCGCTCCCCGCCGCACCCGCTCGCCCTCGCGCGCCGCGATCACCTCGACCAGCCCGGCGACCTCGCTCGCGACCAGGCTCGCGCGCCGGGACTCGACCGCGCCGGTCAGCTCGATCATCGGCCGGATGCTGTGGTTGAGCGCCTCGGCGAACCCCACCGGCGGGGCCGCCTCGGGGGCCTGGGCGCGAACCGGCGGCGCCGGCGCCAGCAGGGCCGCGAGCGCGGCGACGAGGCCGAGCCGGACGAGCCGGGCCCGGGCGAGCGGCCCCCGACGCGGCTCGGCGGCGCTATGGACTGACTCTCGTCTCGGCATTCTGCGGTCTCCAGGAGGGCGGGAAGGTCATTATGGCAGAGCCGCCCCCGGGCCCCTTCCGGATACCTACGGCGGGACGGGGGCCGGGTTCCGGATCGCGGCTAATCGGTGGCCGGCGGCTCGGCCGGCGGCGGCGCGAGCCGCTCCGCCGGGGCCCGGCGGCGGGCGTCGAGGTCGAGGCGCCCCTCGTGCACCGATCCCATCCGCCGGGTGCCGTAGGGGCGCACCACGTAGAGCTTCGACTTGACCCGATAGTCGAGGACCGGGCTCTCGACCAACTCGATCAGCCGGGTGGCGAGGGCGACGTTGCTCACGCTGAGGTCGAAGCGATGGACGGCCGAGCCCAGCCGCGGCACCTCGATGGTCTCGGACCCCATCGCTCGGCCGACGCGGGTGCCGTTCAGGTAGATCTTGAAGACGCCGCCCTCGACGGTGAGCGGCTCGGGGTTCTCGTTGCTGATCCTCAGGGCCACCACCGCCGCGGTCTCGAAGAACTCGACCTTGGAGATCTCGAGGTCGACCAGCGAGACCTCGGGCGGGACGAGCGGCGTCAGCGCGGCGCAGGCCGCGAGCGGCAACGAGACGAGGCCGACGGCGAGCAATCTCATAGCCCGGCGATTGTCTCCTCCATTCGGCGCTCTGTAAAGGCGACCCGGTGACGGGATACTCATCTCGGCCGAAATGAGTATCCTGTCCCCGTGATTCCCGCCCCGGAGCAGCGCCTTTGACCGAGCACGCCGCCCTCGGCATCGCCCTGGCCCTCGCCGCGGGCATGGTCGCCCAGACCCTGGCCCGCCATCTGCGGGTGCCGGGGATCGTCGTCCTGCTCGGCGCCGGGGTGCTGCTGGGTCCGGACGGCCTCAACCTGGTGCAGCCCCGGACACTCGGCGCCACCCTCCAGACCCTGGTCGGCTTCGCGGTCGCCGTGATCCTGTTCGAGGGCGGCATGAACCTCGACCTGCGGCGGCTGCGGCGCGAGGCGCGCAGCATCCGCCAGCTGGTGACCGCCGGCGCCCTGGTGACGGCGGTGGGCGGCGCGCTGGCGGCGCGGGTCTTCCTGGACTGGGATTGGACGCGCTCGATCCTCTTCGGCTCGCTGGTCATCGTCACGGGCCCGACCGTCGTCACCCCCCTCCTGCGCCGCATCCGGCTCAAGCCCGCGGTCGCCACCGTGCTCGAGGCGGAGGGGGTGCTGGTCGACGCGATCGGCGCCATCGTCGCGGTGGTGACCCTCGAGGTGGTGCTCCACCCGGTGGCGGAGAACGTGGCGCTCGGCGTGTGGGATCTGGCGTCGCGGCTCGGGTTCGGCTTCGTCTTCGGCCTCGTCGCCGGGCTCCTGCTGGCGCTGCTGCTGCGCTTCGAGCGCGTCGTCCCGGAGGGGCTGGAGAACGTCCTCACGCTGTCGCTGGCGCTCGCCATCTTCCAGACCAGCAACGCGATCCGGCCGGAGAGCGGCATCGTCACCGTGACCGTCGCCGGGATCGCCCTCGGCAACACCAAGACCCGCGTCCTCGAGGACCTCAAGGCCTTCAAGGAGCAGCTCACGGTGATGCTGATCGGGCTCCTCTTCGTGCTGCTCGCCGCCGACATCCGGCTCGAAGAGGTGCGGTCGCTGGGCCTCGGCGGCGCCCTCACCGTGGCCGCCCTGATGCTGGTGGTGCGGCCGCTCAACGTCGCCGTCGGCACCGCGGGCTCCGACCTCGGCTTCCGCGAGAAGCTCTTCCTGGCGTGGCTCGCGCCCCGCGGCATCGTCGCCGCGGCGGTCTCCTCGCTCTTCGCGCAGGAGCTCGACGCGGCGGGGCTGCCCGGCGGCAGCGAGCTGCGGGCGCTGGTCTTCCTGGTCATCGCCGCCACGGTGCTGATCCAGGGTCTCACCGGCGGCCCGCTGGCCCAGCTGCTCGGCCTGCGACTGCCGACGAACTCCGGCTACGTGGTGCTCGGCGCCAATCCCCTCGCCCTCGCCATGGGCGCGGTCTTCCGCGAGGCCGGGGACGACGTCGTCTTCCTGGACTCGAACCCCGACGCCTGCCGGGCGGCCGAAAGCGACGGGTTCCGGGTGCTCTTCGGCAACGCCCTCTCCGAGGCCGTCCTGGCCCGGGCCGACCTCGACGGGCGGGCGGGCTGTATCGGGATCACCCCCAACGACGAGGCGAATTTCATCTTCGCCCGCCGCGCCCGCGTCGAGTTCAAGGTCCCGATGGCCTGGGTGGCGCTGCGCCGCGGCCACACCAGCGTCACCTCGTCGATGGTCGAGGGCGTCGGCGCCCGCGAGCTCTTCGGCGAGCCCCGCAACCTCGACCTCTGGATGGTGCGGCTCGAGCGGGGGATCGCGCGAACCGAGGCCTGGACGCGCGACGAGCCCGGGGCCGCGGGCTCCGAGGGCGAGACCGGCGGTCCGGTGGACCCGGACAACGTCCTGCTGCCGCTGGCGGTGATCCGCGGCCGCGGCGTCGTGCCCTACGAGCGCGACATGGCCTTCAAGAAGGGCGACGAGCTGCGGGTCCTGATCCTCGACGAGCGCCGCGACGAAGGCGAGGCCTGGCTCGCGCAGCAGGGCTGGGAGCCGCGGCCCTCGGCGGAGGGCGAGCCGCAGGCGCCGGCCGACGGCTGACTCAGGGGAGCGCCGGCAGACTCTCCGGCGCCGCGAGCAGCAGCGTGGGGTCGAGCCGCGCCCCCCGCCAGCGCACGCCGAAGTGCAGGTGCGGCCCCGACGCCCTGCCGGTGGCGCCGACCCGGCCGACGGCCTGGCCCCGGCGCACCTCCGCCCCCTCCTCCACCAGCCGCTCGCTGAGGTGGAAGTACATGGTGACGAGGCCGGCGCCGTGGTCGATGAAGACGCTCTCGCCGGAGAAGAACAGGTCGTCCGCGAGAACCACGCGGCCGGCGGCGCTCGCCAGGACCGGGGTGCCGGCGGCGGCGGCGAAGTCGGCGCCGCTGTGCGGGCTCCGCGGCTGGTCGTTGAAGAAGCGGCGGGCGCCGAAGCCGCCCGCCGCCGGCAGCGGCTCGAGCGGCGGCGCCAGGGGCAGCGCGAAGCGCCCCGGTCCGTCGGCCGCCCACAGCCGGCCGACGCGCCGGCGCTCGCGCTCGACCCGCGCCAGGCTCTCCGGCGAGAGCTCGACCTTGCCGGTGTCTTCGATCGTGATCCGCTGCACCGGGTAGGGGGAGTCGAGCACCCGGATCGCCGCCGCCTCCCGCACTCCGCCGCGCCAGCGGGCGACGGCGAGAACCCCCGGGGCCGCCGCGAGGTCGATCGGATACAGGCAGGCACCGGCGAGCGGTGGCCAGCGCCGGCCGGCGGCCTCGCAGGCTTCGATGCCGTCGCCCACCCAGCGCACCAGCCCGCCGGGCACCGCCGCGACGGCGGGCGCTCCCGCGGCGCCGCCGGGCGGCGCGGCGAGCGCCAGCAGGAGCGGCAGCGCGAGCGGGGCGAAGCGGCGCGGCCGGCGCGCCGCCGGCGCGGGCCCCGGGCTCATCGGAGGGTCTCGATCGGCGGCATCGCCAGCGGCCCGGCGGCGGCCTCCGCCGGCTCCAGCAGGCCCAGGCGCCGGGCGAGGGTGTCCGCCGCCGCGAGCGTCCGCCGCAGGCCCTCCGGCAGCTCGCCGCCGATCCAGGAGCGGCGCTCGAAGAGCAGCTCGAACGGCGAGCGCGGCCGCGGGAAGGGCGCGAGCCGCAGGGGCTCGTCCTCGGCCGCCCCGATCCGCTCGCGGATCTCGGCCAGCGCCGTCGGGAAGCCGCCGAGCTCGTCGACGAGCCCGAGGCGGGCGGCGTCCTCTCCGGTCCAGATGCGGCCGCGCGCGGCGGCCCGCACCTCTCGCCGGGTCAGGCCGCGGCCGCTCGCCACCTTGTCGGTGAAGTCGTCGTAGATGCGGTCGAGCGACGCCCCCAGGCGGTCCCAGCCGTCGGGGGTGAAATCGTGGAGGCTCGACCACATGGCCGCCCGTTCGCCGCTGGCGACGTCGTCCCAGGTGACGCCGAGCTTCTCCCAGAAGCCGCGGCTCAGGATCTTGCCGCCGTAGAC
>JBFJMD010000011.1:0-16691 GCA_041634115.1 Thermoanaerobaculia bacterium
CCTTCTTGCGCGCGCTGGTCTTCTTGCGCGTCGTCGGCTTCTTGCGCGCGGCGGCCTTCTTGCGCGTCTTCGCCTTGCGCGACTTCGTCTTGCGCGCCGTCTTCTTCCTGCCGGCGGCACCCTTCCCCGCCGCCGCCTGCTTGCGCGGCCTGCCCCGCTTCTTCAGGTTCTCGCGCTTGATCTTGCGAAACTCGGCCAGCGCCTCCTTCGGATATCTCTGCTTGCGCCCCGCGCCGACCGACGGAATTCGGGATTGATAGAGCTTCTTGTACCGCTGCAGGGTGGGCAGCGAGATACCGGTCTTCCTGGCGACGTCCGACAGACTATAGAGCTTCGGCTTGGAAGCCATCGACAAAACCTCCTGTTGAGTGAACGAGGTGCGGCGTGCGCCAGCGCCGCGAGATTTGAGCTGATTATGAATTAGAAAAAATGCTTTTGTCAACCGGCGCTATTTTTGATCGAGCGCGAATCGGCCGATCGTCCGCGGCCGCGGAAGACTTCAAGCGGAGTCGAGTCGCCGCTGCCGCGGATCGAGCAGGTCGACGAGCGCGTCGCCCAGGAAGTTGAGGCCCATCACCGTCGCCAGGATCGCCACCCCCGGGAAGAGCGCGAGATGCGGGGCGTCGAGCAGATGGCCGCGGCCGGCGTTGATCATCGCTCCCCAGGACGGCGTCGGCGGCTGGATGCCGAGCCCGAGGAAGGAGAGGCTCGCCTCGGCCAGGATCGCCCCAGCCATGCCCAGGCTGGCCTGCACCAGCAGCGTCGGCAGCACGTTCGGCACCACGTGGCGCAGCAGGATGCCGCGCGCCGGCAGGCCGGTCGCGCGCGCCGCGGCGACGAACTCCTGCTCCTTGATCTGCAGCACCTGTCCGCGCACCAGGCGCGCGTAGCCGACCCAGCCGATGACGACGAGCGCCAGCACCACGTGCCGCAGCGCGGGGCCCAGCACCGCCACCAGCGCGATCGCCAGGAGGATGCCGGGAAAGGCCAGGAAGACGTCGGTCGCCCGCATCAGCAGGGCGTCGAGGCGTCCGCCCGCGAAGCCGGCGAGGGCGCCCAGCAGGCTGCCGAGCGCGCCCGCCAGGACGACGACCGAGAGTCCCACCCCGATCGAAACGCGGGCGCCGAAGACCATCCGCGAGAAGATGTCGCGCCCCAGCTCGTCGAGCCCCAGCGGGTGTTCCGCCGAAGGCCCCTCCAGCCGCCGGTCGAGGTCCTGGCGCGCCGGGTCCGCGGTGGCCAGCAGCGGCGCGAGGAGCGCCGTCGCGAAGACGGCGACGACCAGCAGCGCGCCGAAGACGAGCGCGCCGCGGCGGCGGCGGGACCCCGCGGTCCGGCTCACCGGCCCCTCCCCGCGCCGCCGGCGGCCGGCGCCCGGTCGCCCCCCGCGGCGGGACCCGGCGGCCGCGACCGGCTAGAATGGCGCCGTGAGCGAGAACTCCAAGCGCCAGCGCTACGAGCGGGTCGAGCGCCAGCTCGCCGGACTTGTCGCGGGGCTCGAGGACGAGATCGCCGCGATGGCGAGCTGCGCGTCGCTCCTCCACGAAGCGCTCCCCTATTCGAGCTGGACCGGCTTCTACCGCGTCGCGGCCCCGGAGCTGCTCCGCATCGGCCCCTACCAGGGCCCGGTCGGATGCATCGAGATCCCCTTCGGCAGCGGCGTCTGCGGGGCGGCGGCGCGGGAGCGGCGGACCCAGATGGTCGCAGACGTCCACGACTTCCCCGGTCACATCGCCTGCGATCCCCGGGCGCGCTCGGAGATCGTCGTGCCGGTGCTCGACGCGGGCGGCGAGCTGCGCGCGGTCCTCGACGTCGACTCGCACCAGCCGGCCGCCTTCGACGACGAAGATCGGCGCGGCCTCGAGCGGATCGCCGCGCTGCTCTCACCCTGCTTCGGCGGCCGCACCGCCGCGGCGCCTCGCTCCTGAGACTCATGAGACCCGGATCCTCGGGTCGAGCACCGCGTAGAACAGGTCGGTGAGCAGATTCAAGAGCACGTAGGTCAGGGCGATGGCCAGCACGCCCCCCTGCACCAGCGGATAGTCGCGCAGCCGGATGGCCTGGATCAGGAGCCGTCCGA
This sequence comes from Thermoanaerobaculia bacterium, assembly GCA_041634115.1. GTDB lineage: Bacteria > Acidobacteriota > Thermoanaerobaculia > Multivoradales > JAHEKO01 > JBFJMD01. Next base: position 2,081 of record JBFJMD010000011.1, read on the forward strand.
GCCCCGGCCAGGAGAAGATCGTCTCGGTGATGATGGCGCCGGTCAGCAGCGCCCCGAACTGCAGGCCGACCACCGTGACCACCGGGATCGAGGCGTTTCTCAGCGCGTGCCGGAGGACGGCGCCGGGCCGGCTCAGGCCCTTCGCCCGCGCGGTCACCAGGTACGGCTTGTGCAGCTCCTCGGCGACCGAGGTCCGCACCATCCGGGTGAGCAGCCCGGCGAGGGCGGTGCCGAGGGTGATCGCCGGCAGCACGAGGCTCGCGAGGCCCGAGCGGCCGGAGACCGGAAAGAGGTCGAGGTGGATCGCGAACAGCAGGATCAGCATCGGCCCCAGCCAGAAGTTCGGCAGCGAGACCCCGAGCAGCGAGAAGAAGCGCGACAGGTGGTCGACCCACTGGTTGCGGCGATAGGCGGCGAGGATGCCCAGCGGCAGCGCGACGGCGATCGCCACCACCATGCTGGCGAGCGCCAGCTCGATCGTCGCCGGGTAGTGGCGCAGGAGGAGCCCCGCCACCGGCTCGCCGTAGTGCAGCGAGCGGCCCAGATCGAGGCGGGCGAGACCGCCCAGGTAGGAGAGGTACTGGGTGTGCAGCGGCCGGTCGAGCCCCAGCTCCCGGCGCAGCGACTCGACCTCCGAGGGCAGCGCCCCCTCTCCGAGCATCATCTCGACCGGGTCGCCGGGAATGAGGTGGATGAGCGAGAAGACCAGGGTGGCGACGAGCAGCGCGATCGGCGCCGCCTGGGCCAGCCGCCGCAGCACGTAGCGCCTCATGCCGGCGCTCTCCGGAAGCCGCCGCGCCCGGCCGCCGTCATGGCTCGATCTCCAGCCGGTCCAGCAGGTAGGCCAGGGCCTGGCGGGTGATCCCCAGGCGGCGCGCGGCCGCCGCGCGGTTGCCGCCCGTCGCCCTCAGCGCCTCGAGCACCAGCCGCCGGCGCAGATCGCGCACCTGCTCGTGATAGCTCCCTCGCGGCTCGGCGACGTCGCCGCCCAGCTCCAGGTGGCGGGGCCGGATCACCCCGCCCTCGGCGAGCTGCGCCGCGAACGCGAGCCGGTTCTTCAGCTCGCGCACGTTGCCGGGCCAGGGGTGGGCGGCCAGCAGCCGCTCGGCCTCCCGCGAGATCCTCAGCGCCCGGCCGCCCGCGATCTGCTCCAGGAAGTGGCGGGTCAGGAGCGGGATGTCGCCGCGGCGGCTGCGCAGCGCCGGCAGCGCCACCGTCGCCACCCGCAGCCGGAACAGCAGGTCCTCGCGGAACCGGCCTTCCGCCACGAGCGCCGCCAGGTCGCGATGGGTGGCGGCGATGATCCGCGCGTTCACCCGCCGCGGCAGGCTCTCGCCGACTCGCCGCACCTCGCCCTCCTGCAGCACCCTGAGCAGCGCCGCCTGGGCCTCTGGCGGCAGGTCGCCGACCTCGTCGAGGAACACCGTGCCTCCGTCGCCGGTCTCGAACAGGCCGGCCCGCTCGCGGTCGGCGCCGGTGAACGCGCCGCGGGCGTGACCGAAGAGGTCGGCGAGGAGGATGTCCTTCGAGAACGCCGCGCAGTTGACCGCCACGAACGGACCGGCGGCGCGGGGGCTCCTGGCGTGGATCCGGTGCGCCAGCAGGTCCTTTCCCGTCCCGGTCTCTCCGGTCAGCAGCACCGGCAGGTCGTGCGGAGCCAGCCGGTCCGCCCGGCGCAGGGCGCGCCTCAGGCCGCGGCTCTCGCCGACGATGCCGTCCGGCGGCGGCGGCTGCGGCGACCCGGGGGGCTCGAGGTCGCGCAGCGCAAGCGAGAAGAGGGCCTCGAGCACGCCGTCGATCCGAGGCGCGCGCAGCTCGAGGCGGCCGCCGGCGAGCTCGGCCGAGATCGCCTCGCCGCCGCCCTCGCCCGGCACCAGGCAGCGCTCCACCCCTTCGCGCTCCCACGCCAGCCTCGCCTTGCCTCCCGCGGCGGCCTCGAAGAGCGGCCGGATCGCCTCGCCGCCGCCGCCGCCGCCGGGCGAGCGCAGGTACGCTCCCAGCACCCGCCAGAGGCCGCCGCGGCCGCCGCTCAGCCGCCCCGCCATCTCCCCGGCGCCCAGGCGCCGCAGCACCTCCTCCGCCCGGCGACGGCGGCCGGGAGGGGTGATGCCCGGCTCGATCAGCTCGGCGTCGAGCACCCAGCGCGCGGCGCGATAGGGCTCGAGCGCTTCGAGCCGCCGCCATTCGGGCGTCGCCGGCGGCCGGCCGGAGAGCAGCGCCCGGGCGAGCGGCGCGAGCGGCCCCGGCTCGATCGCCGACCGGGCCCGGCGCCGGGCTCCGGCCAGCGCCCAGAGCGCCGGCCGCTCCTCGGGCTCGAACTGCAGCGGCCCGGCGGGCCCCGCCCGCTCGAGCTCCGACAGCGCCTCGCGGCGGCGCCCCATCCAGCCGAGCGCCCGGGCGGCGAGCGCCCGCAGCGGGTCCGCCAGCGGCGCCAGGCCCCGGCGCTCCAGCTCCTCGCCGGCCTCGCGCGCCCGGCGCAGCGCCTGGCGGGGCCGGCCGCGGGCGAGCTCGAAGCGGGTCCAGAGCTGCTGGTCGTGGGCCCAGCCCCGCCAGTTGCCCGCCGCGCGGTTCTCGGCGGTCGAGCGCTCGAGGATCGGCTTGACCCCCCGCGGCCGGCCGCGGCGCAGCCGGATCTCGGCCAGGTTGAACAGCGCCAGGGTGGTCCGCCGCGGGCCCTCCCACTCGCCGATCAGACGCAGGCCGTGGCCGAAGGCGCGCTCGGCGCCCGCCAGGTCGCCGGCCAGGGCGCGTCCGATGCCGAGGTCGTTCCACAGCGCCGCCGCCTGACCGGGCGTGAGCGCCCGGCGGCCGGAGAGGGCCCGCTCGAGGCAGCGCACCGCGAGCGGGCCGTCGCCGGCGCCGAGGGCGAGGAGCGCGCGCACCTGGCGCCAGCGCCAGGCCAGGGCCGGATCGTCGAGGGCGGAGCGGGCGCGAGCGAGGCCGCGGCGCGCCCGCTCCGGCCGGTCCCGGTCCCAGGCCGCGGCCGCCGCGAGCAGCTCGGCGCGGGTCCTCTCGGCCGGCGTCGCCGCGACCAGCGCTCGCTCGACCCAGGCCGCCGCCGCCGCCTCCGCCCCCGCGGCCGCGAGCAGCGGGACCGCCGTCTCCGCCACGGCGAGCACCTCGGCGGGCGAGAGCCTCGCGCCCGACAGCCGGTCGAGGGCCCGCCGCGCGGCGCGCAGCCGGCCGAGGCGGCAGAGGCAGCGCGCCCGCAGTGCGCGGGCGGCGCCGCCGCCGAGCCGCGCGAGCGTCCGCTCCGCCTCTCGAAACCGGCCGAGCCTCCAGTGGCAGCGGGCCAGCGCCACCCTCGCCTCCGCGGTGCGCGGCGGCCGCCGCCGCCAGAGCTCCACGGCCTCGCGCCAGCGCCCCTCCGCGGCGAGCCGCGCGGGCTCGGCGTGGCCGAGCCGGCCCGCCCACAGCCGCGGCGAGTCGCCGGCCTCGAGCCGCCGGGCCAGCTCTTCGCTTCCGGGGCCGCCGGCGAGCAGCGTCCCGCGCAGCCACCCCGGACCCGCCACCCACAGGCTGCGGCCGCCGGGCCCTCGGTGCTCCGCCGCCAGGGCGGCGCGGGCCGCCCCGAACTTCGGCTCCCAGAGGAAGCGGGCGGCGTCCAGGATCTGGCCCACGGCCCGGTCCGGAGGGATCGGCTCGAGGCCCTGCCGCCAGCGCTCCTGCAGCGAGCGCGCCGCGCGCCGGGCCTGGCCGCGGCCGGCGACCGGGCTCTCGCCGCCGAAGAGCCGCGCCGCGAGATCGCTCAGCAGCGCCTGCGGCAGCTTGCGCTCCCGCCCCGGCGTCGCGTCGATCGAGCGCAGGAGGCCGCGGCGGTCCACCCGCGCGGGCTCCCAGCCGCGGGCGAGGCGCAGGCCCGCGAGCTCCAGATGGGAGAGCAGCGAGCCGCCCTGGAGCAGGACGGCCAGGCGCTGGCGGTCGGTCAGCCGCGCCGCGTCGAGCGGCCTCCCCGCCCGACGGCGGAGCGCGGGATGGCTCAGCCGCCGGGACGCCCCTGCCCCGCTCACGCCGCGAGGCACGCCTCGAAATCCCTCCAGAATCCGGGATAGGACTTGCCCACCACCTCCGGCTGGGCGATCTCGACGCCGCGCCGCCGCAGCCCGAGCACGGCGAAGCTCATCGCCAGGCGGTGGTCGTCGCAGGGATCCAGCACGACCGGCTCGGCGGGCGGCTCGCGATCCGCCCAGACGCCGGGGATCGCCAGCCCCGCCTCCCGCTCCTCGACCTCGGCGCCGGCGGCGCGCAGGCCGCGGGCGACGGCGGCCAGCCGATCGCTCTCCTTGAGGCGCAGGTGCGCGACGCCGCGGATGCGGGTGACGCCGCGGGCGAAGGGCGCCACCGCGGCGAGCGTGGGCACCTGGTCGGGCAGGTCCGCCAGGGCGACGTCGACCGCCGCGAGTCCCGCTCCGCCGGCGACTTCGAGCGCATCGCCGCGCCAGCTCACGGCGGCGCCCATCGCGGCGAGCAGGTCGAAGAAGCGCCGGTCGCCCTGGCGCGAGTCCGGGGCGAGGCCGGCGAGCCGCACCCGGCCGCCGGTCAGCGCGGCCGCCGCCGCCGGGTAGCACGCGGCCGAGAAGTCCGCCTCGACCCGGAAGCGGCCGCCCGCCGGCCGCGCCGGCTCGACCCGAAGGCGGCGCTCGCCGCGGCGCTCGACGCCGACCCCGAAGGCCGCCATCGCAGCGACGGTCAGCTCGAGGTAGGGGACCGACACCAGCCTCTCGGCCTCGACCGCGACCGGCGCCGCGGCGCGCGTGGCCGCCATCAGCAGCGCCGACACGTACTGGCTCGACTCGCCCGCGTCGAGGGTCACCGAGCCGCCGGCGAGACGGCCGCCGCGGATCGCGAGCGGCAGGCCGCCGGGGGCGCCCAGGTAGTCGATCTCGGCCCCCAGCCGCCGCAGCGCCTCGACCAGCGGCGCCAGCGGGCGCTGACGCAGCCGCGGGACGCCGTCCAGCCGCCAGTCGCCCTCGAGGGTCGCCAGCGTCGCGGTCAAAAAGCGGGCCATCGTCCCCGAGGCGCCGCAGTCGATCTCGGCGCCGGCGGGAAGCGGGCCGGGCTCGAGCGCGATCTCCTCGCCGCCGCGGCGCACCGCGGTCCCCAGCCGCTCGAGCGCCGCGAGAAAGCGCTCGGTGTCCTCGGCCGCGAGCGGCCGCTCCAGCACCACCGGCCGCGCCGCGAGCAGCGCCAGGTTGAGATAGCGGTTCGTCACGCTCTTCGACGGCGGCGGCGCGACCTCGCCCTCGAAGCGGCGGTCGGCCGGCACCCGCCGGGTCGCGCCGCGGCGCGCGCCTTCGACCGTCACCGGCCCCCTCCGGACGGCCGCGGGCGACGGGGCGACTCCGGCGTTGCTCGTCGTCGAGGATGGCACCGCATCGACTCCTCCTCGCGCCCGGGGTTCACCCGGCAAGACCCTGTCGCGGCGCCACCCGGACTTCCCGCACGGGCTGCTTGGACCGGCCTGCGGACGGCATGGTCCGAGAGTCTACCCCGACCCTCACAACCCTGGGGACGGGTTTCGGCCTCCCCATCGCTCGCCGCGCCGCCCCGGCGTGGACGCGGCGCCTCAGGCGCGGCGGTCTTCGCGGCCGAACCAGTGGATCCTGCGCTGGTGGAACCACGCCTCGAGCAGCCGCACCTCGCCGCCCCCCACCCGCCAGCTCGCCGGGTCGTGGTAATGGCCGAGGAGCAGCGCGTCGTATCCCTCCGCGAGCCGGCGCTCCGCGTACTCGAGGATCGCCCGCTCCGGCACCCGGATCTTGTGCTTGAAATTGGTCTCCGCCAGCCGCCGCTCGGCGCGGTGGATCATCCGCCGCGCCAGCGCCGCCGGGAAGTGGGTGGCGACGGCCCTGCTCAGCCCGCTCTTGGAGACCGCGCGCCAGAAGCGGTACTGGCGATCGGAGGCGTCGAGGCCGTCGCCGTGCACGGCCAGGTAGCGCTCGCCCCCCGCCTCGAAGGCGACCTCCGGCACCAGCGCGTCGAAGGCGTCGGCGTAGACGCTGCCGGCGAGGAAGAAATCCCGGTTGCCCTCGATGTAGTCCACCCGCACCCCGCCCCGCCGCAGCTCGCGCAGCGAGGCGACGAAGGCGGCGATCTCCGGGGTCTCGAACCGGGGATCCCCGACCCAGACCTGGAACATGTCGCCCAGCAGCACCAGCCGCCGGCAGCCTGCGGCGGGCAGACCCGCGAGCTGCTCGAGCAGCGGCTCGACCGCGCCGCCCGGTCCGCCGAGGTGGGCGTCGGCGATGACGGCGACGGCCATGGTCCGGTCGGGATCAGAAGATCTTGATCTCGCCGAGCGCGTGGCGACTCACCTCTTCGACCACCGCCTCGGCGAGGCTCTTGAACGAGTCCGCGTGCGCGCCCTCCGCCTGCGCGACGACCACCGGCGTGCCGTCGTCGCCGCCGAGGACGATCGCGGGGTCGAGGGGCACCCGGCCGAGGAAGCGGGTGCCCAGCAGCTCGGCGGTGCGCTCGCCGCCGCCGCGCTTGAAGACGTCGGTGCTCTCGCCGCAGTGCGGGCAGACGAAGCCGGACATGTTCTCGATGATGCCCACCACCGGCACGTTCACCTTCTTGAACATGGCGAGGCCCTTGCGGGCGTCGATCAGCGCCACGTCCTGGGGGGTGGTCACGATGACGGCGCCCGAGAGCGGCACCCGCTGGCTGATGGTCAGCTGGGCGTCGCCGGTCCCCGGCGGCAGGTCCACGATCATGTAGTCGAGCGGCCCCCAGTCCACGTCGCCCAGCATCTGCTCGATCGCCTTCATCACCATCGGACCGCGCCAGATCACCGGCGTGTCGATGTCGAGGATGAACCCCAGCGACATCAGCGAGATGCCGTACTTCTCGAACGGCTGCAGCCGGTCCCCCTCCACCCGCGGCCGCTCCCCGATGCCGAACATCATCGGCATCGAAGGGCCGTAGATGTCGGCGTCGAGCAGCCCGACCCGGTGGCCGAGCTGCCCCAGGCGGACCGCCAGGTTGGCCGCCACGGTCGACTTGCCGACGCCGCCCTTGCCGCTGGCCACGGCGACGACGTGCCGGACCTCGGGGATGAGGCTGGGGTCCTGCGCCACCGCCTGCTGGGCCGCCGCCGGCGGGCTCAGCACCTTGAGCCCGACCTCCACCCGCCCCAGCCCGGGCAGCCGCGCCAGCTCGCTCTCGACGTCCGCCTTGACCTTCTCCGCGGCGCCGCGATTGTGGGTGGTGATCGCCAGCTCGACCCGCACCCGCTCGCCGCTCGCCTCGACCCGGTCGACGAACCCGAAGGAGACGATGTCGCGGCTCATCCCCGGGAACTTGACGCCCTGGAGCGCGGTCAGCACCTTCTGTTCGAGCTCGCTCGCCATCGATCAGCCTCGCAGCCCGGGATCATAGCGCGAGTCCGCGGCGGCGGCGGCGCCGGCCAGCTCGGCGATCCGCTTCCGCACCGCGTCGGCGAGATCGCGCTTGCCCCGCAGCCCGAAGCCGCCGACCTCGATCGGGGCGCCGTAGCGCACGTCGATGCGACCGGGCCGGATCGCCACGCCGCCCTTCGGCCGCACCGCCCGCGAGCCGGCGATCCCCACCGGCACGATCGGCAGCCCGCTCTTGAGCGCCAGCAGGAAGCCGCCGCGCTTGAACGGCAGCAGCCCGCCGCCCGCCGAGCGGGTGCCCTCGGGAAAGACCAGGACCGAGGCCCCCTCGCGCAGCCGCTCGACCGCCACCGCGAAGCTGTCGCGCACCCGGCTCAGGTCCTCGCGGTCGATGGTGATGAAGCCGCCGACCCGGATCGCCCAGCCGAAGACCGGAATGCGGAAGAGGCTGCGCTTGGCCATGAACCGGGTCTGGCCCGGCAGGGTGTGGATGAGCGCCGGGATGTCGAAGTGGCTCAGGTGGTTCGCCATGAAGACGTAGCTGCGGCGCGGGTCGAGGCGGCGCTCGAAGGTCGAGCGGACCCGCACCCCGCTCGCCGCGAGGAGGCCGCGGCTCCACAGCCGCGCCACCCCGAAGACCCGCCGGCCGCGCGGCGGCAGCAGCCCGAGCGCGACCGCCGCCGAGGCCATGACGAAGGTGCCCAGGACCAGGTAGAGGTTGCCGCTGGCGGTGGCCAGCGCGGTCTTCCAGGCGGCCGGCGCCGGCGGCCCTGTCGGCATCGCGGCGCTGCTAGAATCTGCGTCCATGTTCTCGCGCGCGTTCTTCTCGCGGCGGTTTCTCTACCTCAGGCTGCTCGCCGCCACTCTCGTCGCCGGCGCCGTGCTCGACGTCGCGCTCGCCGCCTGCCTGTTCTGGGCGCCGGAGGTCGGAGCGCGGCTGCTCGACCTGCCGCTGCCCGGGGAGACATTCTACCTGTGGCTGCTGGCCGCCTTCCTGCTCGTGCTCGCGGCCCTCTATCTGATCGCGGCCGCCGACCCGCGGCGCTACAGCGGCGTCATCGCGGTGGCGATCTCCGGCCGGCTGCTGATCGCGGCGCTGCTGGCGGCGGCGGCCGCCGGCCGCCCCGACCTCTTCGCCCTGCGCTGGCTCGCCGGCTGCGACCTCGCCCTCGGCCTCGGCCACGCCGCCTTCTGGCTGCCGGTGCGCTCGTGAGCCGCCGCGAGTCGTGGGCCGCGGCGCTCGAGACCGCGGGCGAGATCGCGATCCTCACCCATCGGGCGTTCTGGGCCCTGCTGCGTCCGCCCTGGGAGCTGCGGCTGTGGGTGCGGGAGGCCGAGCAGATCGGGGTGCGCTCCCTCGGCGTCGCGGGCATCACCGCCGTCTTCACCGGCATGGTGCTGGCGCTGCAGACCGCCTACAGCCTGCCGTCGCTGGGGGTCAAGTACTACATCGGGACCGTGGTCTCGAAGTCGGTCGTCCGCGAGCTGGGGCCGGTGCTGACGGCGCTCATCGTCGGCGGCCGCATCGGCTCCGGGATGACCGCCGAGCTGGGGACGATGAAGGTCACGGAGCAGATCGACGCCCTGCGCTCGATGGCGGCCGATCCGGTGAAGAAGCTCGTCGCCCCGAAGCTCGCCGCGACCCTGGTGATGCTGCCGGCGCTCACCATCCTCGGCGACGCTCTCGGCGTCCTCGGCGGGCTGGTGATCGCGAAGTTCCAGCTCCAGCTCACGGCGGGCTTCTACATCAACGACGTGCTGGGCGCCCTCACCCTGGAGGACATCTCGAGCGGCATCGGCAAGAGCTTCTTTTTCGCCTATTTCATCGCCATCATCGGCTGCTACAATGGCCTGACCGCCCGCGGCGGCGCCGACGGCGTCGGCCGCGCGACCACCGACACCGTGGTCATGGCGGCGATCATGGTGCTGGTCTCCGATTTCTTCCTGACCAAGTTGTTCTACGTCCTCTTCTGACCGGTGGAGAGATGATCGCCGACGGCGGCAGCGCACCTTTCCGGGCCCCGGCGGCGGCCGCCCCGCGATGAGCGCGCCGCTGTTCGAGGTCCGCGGGCTGTCGAAGAGCTACGGCGGCAAGCTGGTGCTCGACGACCTCGACTTCGACGTCATCCGCGGCGAGAGCTTCGTCATCCTGGGGCGCTCGGGCAGCGGCAAGAGCGTCACGCTGCGCCAGCTCAACGGCCTCGAGAAGCCGGATCGCGGCCGCGTCGTATTCGACGGCATCGACCTCTGCGCGCTGTCGGAGCGCGAGCTGTTCCCCGTCCGCCGCCGGATCGCGATGCTCTTCCAGAGCGGCGCCCTCTTCGACTCGATGACCGTCTACGAGAACATCGCCTTCCCGTTGCGCGAGCACACCGAGCTCGCGGAGGACGCGATCGCCGAGACCGTGCGCTCGAAGCTCGCCACGGTGATGCTCGAGGGCATCGAGGAGCGGCTGCCGGCGGCGCTCTCCGGGGGCATGCGCAAGCGCGTCGCCCTCGCCCGCTCGCTGGCGCTCGACCCCGAGGTGGTGCTGTTCGACGAGCCCACCACCGGCCTCGATCCGATGACCAGCGCCACCATCGGGCAGCTCATCCGCTCGGCGCAGCAGACCCTCGGGGTGACCTCGGTCATCGTCACCCACGATCTCGTCCTGACCCGCAAGACGGCCGACCGCGTCGCCTTTCTCGACCGCGGCGCCTTCCGCTTCGTCGGCTCCTGGCAGGAGGCCGAGCGCTCCGAAGACGAGCTCTTGCGGGGCTTCCTGGCGGGAGAGGAGGAGGTCCGAGATGTCGCGTGAGATCAAGGTCGGGCTGCTGGTGGTGGTGGCGCTCGCCGTCCTGGCGGCCGGGATCTTCATGGTCGGCGAGCGCCAGAACCTGCTGTCGCTGAAGAACACCTACAGCGTGCGGCTGGCGACGGTCTCCGGCCTCGCCGCCGGCAATCCCGTGCAGCTCAACGGGGTGACGGTGGGCAAGGTGGAAGAGGTCGTGCTGCCGGTCAAGGTGGAGGACACCCTGCTCACGGTCTGGATCACCGTCGACCGGCGCTTCGCCGCCCGGGTGCGGGAGGACTCGACCGCTCGCATCAAGACGCTCGGCCTGCTCGGCGACAAGTACATCGAGCTCACCTCGGGCTCGGTCTCGGCGGACGAGATCCCCGACGGCGGCGAGATCCGCGCCGCCGCCGCGACCGACGTGGACAAGCTCATCGCCTCGGGCGAGGACGTGGTCGAGAACGTCATGGCGATCTCGGTCTCGCTCAAGAACATCCTCGCCCGGATGGAGGCCGGCAAGGGCCTGCTCGGCGAGCTGACCACCGATCAGGAGGCCGGGCTGCGGGCGAAGGAGGCCCTGGTCGCGACCTTCGAGTCGATCCGCTCGATCACCGACAAGATCGAGCACGGCGACGGCACCCTGGCGACGCTCGTCAACGACGACTCTCTGCTGACCAAGGTGGACGAGGCGATCGCGCGGCTGGAAAAGGTGCTGGCGAAGGTGGACACCGGCGAAGGCGCGCTGCCCGCCCTGCTCAACGACGCCTCGACCCGCGAGCGCATGGAGCGGGCGCTGGACAACCTGACCAGCGCCTCCGACAGCCTGGCCTCGGTGGCAGGCGAGCTCGAGTCGGGCGACGGGCTGCTGAAGAAGCTGATCAGCGACGACGAGCTCGGCCGCGAGGTGGCCGACGACCTGCGCAAGCTGATCCGCAGCCTGAGCGTCGTGGCGGAGAAGCTCGAGCAGGGCGAGGGGACGCTCGGCAAGATGATCGAGGACCCCTCGGTCTACGAGGCGATCGACGACATCGTGGTCGGCATCAACGAGTCGAAGCTCCTGCGCTGGCTCGTCCGCAACCGCCAGAAGGCCGGGATCAAAAAGCGCTACCAGGAGGAAACCGCGGCTCCCGCGGCCCCGGCGGCGCCGGCGCCCGAGGCCGAACCGCGCTGACCGCGGGGCGGCCGCGGCCTCCGTGGCGCTCGCGGTGAATGCAGGCTAGACTCGGGGCTCGCCCGGCGGGGCGATCGCCATGAGCGTCCACGTCCTCATCACCGGCGGCGCCGGCTTCATCGGCTCGCATCTCACGCGCAGGCTGCTGTCGCGGGGCGACCGGATCACGATCCTCGACGACTTCAACGACTTCTACGATCCGCGCCTGAAGCGCGCCAACGTGGCGGCGCTCGGCGAGCGTCCGGGCCTGGCGCTGGTCGAAGGCGACATCCGCGACACGGAGCTCGTCGAGGGCCTCTTCGCGAACGGCGGCTTCGACGCCGTGGTCCACCTGGCGGCGCGGGCCGGAGTGCGGCCCAGCTTGAAGGAGCCCATTCTCTACGAGGACGTGAACTGCATCGGGACCCTGCGCCTGCTCGAGGCGGCCCGCCGGCACGGCCCGGAGGTCTTCATCTTCGGCTCCTCTTCGTCGGTCTACGGCATCAACACCAAGGTGCCCTTCTCCGAGAAGGACGAGGTGAACCTGCCGATCAGCCCCTACGCCACGACCAAGCGGGCGGGCGAGCTGCTCTGCTTCAACTACCACCACCTCTACGGGCTCCGCACCGCCTGCCTGCGCTTTTTCACGGTCTACGGCCCGGCGCAGCGGCCGGAGATGGCCATCCACAAGTTCACCAGGCAGCTGGCCAACGGCGAGCGGATCACGCTCTACGGCGACGGCAGCTCGCGCCGCGACTACACCTTCATCGACGACATCGTCGACGGCCTGGTGACGGTGCTCGACCTCGCCCCCGGCTTCGAGATCATCAACCTGGGCGGCGCCGAGACCACCCGCCTCGACGACCTGGTCACCTGGCTCGCCGCCGAGCTTGCGGTGGAACCACGGATAGAGTATCTTCCGGACCAGCCCGGCGACGTGCCCATCACCTACGCCGACGTCAGCAAGGCGGAGCGCCTCCTGGGCTACTCGCCGAAGGTGCCGATCCGCGAGGGACTGCGCCGATTCGTCGGCTGGTACCGAGAGCAATCAAGCTAGCTCAAGGGACGAGAAGAGCAATGGCGGCAGCCGCCGGGACGCGAAGCCGCGAGCGCGGTGTGCGTCCCGCGGGCGGCCGGGCGCCGTCGAGAGAGCTTCCATGAAGATCTGTGTCATCGGCAGCGGCTACGTGGGGCTGGTCACCGGAGCCTGCCTCGCGGACTTCGGCATGCAGGTGGTCGGAGTCGACAAGGACGAGAGCAAGATCTCCGCGCTCAATCGCTTCCAGATCCCGATCTACGAGCCCGGGCTCGAGAGCCTGGTGCGCAAGAACATGAACCAGGGGCGGCTCTCCTTCACCACCGACCTGGCGCCTTCTATCCAAGAGGCGCGAGCCATCTTCATCGCGGTCGGCACCCCGTCGCTGCCCGACGGCGCCGCCGACCTCACCTTCATCGAGCAGGTGGCGGAGTCGATCGGCGAGAACCTGAACGACTACAAGGTGATCGTCACCAAGAGCACGGTGCCGACCGGGACCGGCAACCTCATCGAGAGCATCGTCGCGCGCAAGAACGGCGGGCGCCAGACCTTCGCCGTGGTGAGCAATCCGGAGTTCCTGCGCGAGGGCTCGGCGATCGAGGACTTCATGCGTCCGGAGCGGGTGGTGATCGGCAGCCGCGACCGCCGGGCGATCGAGATCATGCTCGAGATCTACTCGCCGCTGCGGGTCGCCGACGTGCCCTTCGTCATCACCGACGTGGAGAGCGCCGAGCTGATCAAGTACGCTTCGAACGCCTTTCTGGCCACCAAGATCTCGTTCATCAACGAGATCGCGCGCCTGTCCGAGGCCCTGGGCGCGGACGTCGAGGTGGTCGCCCGCGGCATGGGGCTGGACAGCCGCATCGGCCCCAAGTTCCTGCACCCCGGTCCGGGCTTCGGCGGCTCCTGCTTCCCGAAGGACTCGCGCGCCGCGGTCCGCATCGCCCACGAGCACGGGCTGCCGTTCCGGATCATGGAGGCCGTGCTCGAGGTCAACGAGGCCACCAAGAAGCGCATGCTGGCGAAGATCTCCGCGGCGTTCGAGGACCGCCTCGAGGGGCGCACGGTCGGCATCCTGGGTCTCGCCTTCAAGCCCGAGACCGACGACATCCGGGAGTCGCCGGCGCTCGCGATCATCGACGGGCTGCGCGAGGCCGGCGCCCGGGTGCGCGCCTTCGACCCGGCGGCGATGGACGCCTGCAGGGCGCTCTGGCCCGAGGTCGCCTTCTGCGACGATCCCTACCAGGTCGCGGACGGCGCCGAGGGCCTGGTGATCGTCACCGAGTGGAACCAGTTCCGCGCCCTCGAGCTGCCGCGCCTCAAGCGGCTGCTGGCCCGGCCCCTGATCGTCGATCTGCGCAACATCTACGAGCCGGCGAAGCTGGCGGCGGCCGGCTTCCGCTACCTCTCGGTGGGCCGGCCCGAGGGGAGGCCGGCGGCGGCCAGGGAGCCCGCGTGACGACCTCGGTGGTCACCGGCGGCGCCGGCTTCCTCGGCTCCCACCTCTGCGAGCGGCTGCTCGCGGAGTCCCACCGGGTGATCTGCGTCGACAATCTGATCACCGGCAAGTGGGACAACGTGGCCCACCTCGAGGGCCCGAGCTTCGTCTTCCGCCAGCACGACGTCACCGTCCCCTTCGAGATCCCCGAGCACGTCGACAACGTCCTGCACTTCGCTTCGCCGGCGAGCCCGATCGACTATCTGGAGCTTCCGATCCAGACCCTGAAGGTGGGCTCGCTCGGGACCCACAACACCCTCGGCCTGGCGAAGGCCAAGAAGGCGCGCTACCTGCTGGCGTCCACCTCCGAGGTCTACGGCGACCCCCTCGTCCACCCGCAGCCCGAGACCTACTGGGGCAACGTCAATCCGGTCGGGCCGCGGGGCGTCTACGACGAGGCGAAGCGCTTCGCCGAAGCGATGGTCATGGCCTACCACCGCTTCCACGGCCTCGACACCCGGATCGTGCGGATCTTCAACACCTACGGTCCGCGCATGCGGCCTCGCGACGGCCGCGTGGTGCCGGCGTTCGTGCAGCAGGCGCTCGCCGGCGAGCCGCTGACGGTGTTCGGGGACGGCGGTCAGACCCGCTCCTTCTGCTACGTGACGGACCTCGTCGAGGGCATCTGGCGGCTGCTCGAGAGCGACTTCGGGGAGCCGGTCAACCTCGGCAACCCGGAGGAGATGACGATCCTGGAGTTCGCGCGCCGCATCCTGCGGCTGACCGGCGGCTCGAGCGAGATCGTCTTCATGCCGCTGCCGACCGACGATCCGAAGATCCGCCAGCCCGACATCAC
>JBFJMD010000012.1:0-16501 GCA_041634115.1 Thermoanaerobaculia bacterium
ACCCCTCCTGCCGGGTCCTTTTCTCCGTCGAGGATCGGGAGGCGAAGGGCGCGCTCCCCCAGTTCAATCCCCGCTACGTCTTCGAGACCTTCGTCGTGGGCAACTCCAACCAGTTCGCCCACGCGGCCAGCCGGGCGGTGGCCGAGAGCCCGTCGCGCAGCTACAACCCGCTCTTCCTCTACGGCGGCGTCGGTCTCGGCAAGACCCACCTGATGCACGCCATCGGCCACCTGATCCACGGCAAGCACGCGCACCTTCGGGTCATGTACCTGGCGGCCGAGCAGTTCGTGAACGACCTCATCAGCTCGCTGCGCTTCAACCGCATGCCGGCCTTCCGCGAGCGCTACCGGAACATCGACGTCCTGCTGGTGGACGACATCCAGTTCCTGGCCAACAAGGAGCGCACGCAGGAGGAGTTCTTCCACACCTTCAACACGCTCTACACGAGCCAGAAGCAGATCATCCTGTCCTCCGACTCCTCGCCCCGCAACATCCCGGCGCTCGAGGAGCGGCTGCGCAGCCGCTTCGAGTGGGGACTGATCGCCGACATCCAGCCTCCGGACCTCGAGACCAAGGTCGCCATCCTGCGGCGCAAGGCGGACCTCGACAAGGCGACACTCCCCGACGACGTCGCCCTCTTCATCGCCCGCCAGGTCAAGTCGAACATCCGCGAGCTCGAAGGGCTGCTCAACCGGGTGCTGGCGTTCTCGTCGCTGACCGGCAAGCCGCTCTCGCTCGAGCTCGCCCAGGAGACGCTGCGCGACATCCTGCCGGCCGAGGACAGCCGGGCCAGCGCCTCCGAGATCGTCAAGTTCGTGGCCCGCCACTACGGCCTCAAGGTGAGCGAGATCAAGAGCCGCAAGAACTCCCAGCAGATCGTCTTCCCGCGCCAGGTGGCGATGTACCTGTGCAAGCGGGTCACCGATCTCTCCTTCCCCGAGATCGGCAAGCTCTTCAACGACAAACACCACTCCACCGTGATGTACTCGGTCGAGAAGATCGAACAGCTCCGAGAGTCCGACCGCGACCTCGACCGCACCCTGGAACAGATGCTGCAGCGCTTCTCGTGAGCGGCGCCCGGCCCGCGGGTCCTCGAGAAAACCTGTGGACCGAGTCGCGGAATACCTCCGGGCGGAGCGCTTTCCGCGGCCTCTCCACAGCGCCTCAGCAGGCGAATTCCGAAATCTGCTGAAGGCCGTGAAGCTGTCGACCACGGGCCGCGGCCGGATTTCCGAAGCTTCCTCAGGCGTCTTCTACGGTTACGGCTGTACTATATTGATCTCTCTTTGAAACGGAGAAGAGGCCTATGGAAATCCGTGTGAAACGCCCCGAGTTCCTGGCCGAGCTGGCGCCCATGCAAGGCATCGTGGAGCGCCGCACCACGATCCCGGTGCTCTCCCACATCCTGATCACCGCGGCCGAGGACAAGGTCCGGCTCGCGGCGACGGACCTGGACGTGTCGCTCACCAGCTGGTGCGAGGCGGAGGTCAAGGGCGCCGGGGGGATCGCGGTCCAGGCGAGGAAGTTCCTCGAGATCATCCGCTCGCTGGTCGGCGACAAGGTCCGCTTCGAGCTGGAGGACGAGAAGCGGCTGAGCATCGTGGCGGGCCGCTCGCGCTTCAAGATCAACGGCCTCTCTCCGGAGGATTTTCCGACCCTCCCCGACGTCCAGGGCAAGGACGGGATCGAGATCCCGTTTCCGCAGCTCAAGGGGATGATCTCGAAGGTGATCTTCGCGGTCTCGACCGAGGAGTCCCGCTTTCAGCTCAACGGCGCGCTGCTCAAGCTCAAGGACGGCGGCCTCGAGATCGTCGCCACCGACGGCCACCGGCTGGCGCTGGTCGAGAACCCGCTCGAGACCGGCAAGGCCGGCGACGGGGTCCTGGTGCCGCGCAAGGCGCTGCAGGAGTTGCTCAGATTCGAGAACGAGGGCAGCGTCGTGTTCCACCGCGGCGAGCACCATCTCTCCTTCCTGCTCGGGCGGCGCGAGCTGATCTGCCGCATCCTCGAGGGCACCTTCCCGGACTACGAGCGGGTGATCACGAAGGAGAACGACAAGAAGGCGAGATTCGAGCGCAAGGAGCTCGGCGACGCGGTGCAGCGGGTGGCGCTGCTGACGGGAGACCGGGCGCGGGCCGTGCGTCTCGGCTTCAGCGCCGACAAGCTCACGATCTCGGCCGCCAACCCCGACCTCGGCGAGGCGGTCGAGGAGGTGGGCTGCGAGTACAAGGGGGGCGAATTTCAGATCGGGATCAACCCGGACTACATGTCGCAGTTCCTGGCCGCGGCGGAGACCGACAAGGTGCGGTTCGAGCTCAAGGACGAGAACACGCAGTGCGTGGGCTTTCCGGTGGAAGGCGGCGACCAGCGGTACCTCTGCGTGATCATGCCGATGAGGATCTAGCCTGCTCGTCCGGCTCGCCTGCCGCAATTTCCGCAATCTCGAAGACCTGGAGTGGGAGCCCGCCGCCGGCGCCCATCTCATTCTCGGACCCAACGGCTCGGGCAAGACGAGCCTGCTGGAGGCGATCTACGCCCTGGCCACGACGCGGAGCTTTCGCGCTCCGCGGCTGGCCGACTGCGCCCGGCACGGCGCCGGGCGCCTGAGCCTCGAGGGCAGCACGGCCGCCACGGACAGCGCCCCGCGGGCCGACCTGGCCCTGGAATGGACCCCCGCGGGCCGCACCCGCACGCTCGACGGCAGGGCGTCGAGCCTGGCGCGCCACCTCGCCGCGCTGCCGGTGGCGAGCTGGACCGCCGCCGACGGCGAGGTCATCGCCGGCGCCCCCGGCGCCCGCCGGCGCTATCTGGACCAGGGGGTGGTGGGGATGAGGCCGGCGGCGATCGAAGGCCTGGCGCGCTACCGCCGGGCGCTGGAGCAGAAGCGGGAACTGCTGGCGCGCGGCGGGCGCGGGCTCGGCCCCTGGAACGAGGTCCTGGCCGCGGCGGCGGCGGAGCTGATCCGGGCGCGGACCGCCTACGTCGAGCGGCTCCGGCGGGCTCTCGAGGCCGTGCTCGCCGAGCTCGGCGGGGGCCTGCCGGCCGTGGCGCTGCGCTACCGCCCCTCGCCGGAGGGCGCCGAGGGCGACCCCGGGGCGACGCTGGAGGCGCTGGAAGCGGCGCGCGCCCGCGAGCTCGAGCGCCGCAAGCCGCTGGTGGGCCCGCACCGCGACGAGCTGGAGATCGAGTGGGGAGGGTGGCCGGCCCGCCGCGTCGCCTCGGCCGGCGAGCGCAAGCTGCTCGGCCTGGCGCTGACGGCGGCGCGCGGCCGCATCCTCGCCGAGCGGGGACGCCCGCCGATCTACCTCCTGGACGACGTCGAGTCGGAGCTGGACGACGCCCGCCTCGAGGCGGCCTGGGGGGTCTTCGCCGGCGCCCGGCAGGTCTTCGCGAGCTCCCACCGCGGCGATCTCGGAAGCCGGCTGGGGGCCCCGCGCGAGTGCCGCCTGGAGGCCGGAAAGGCGGCATTTTAGGGGGTCCCGCCAGGCGGCCCGATTCGCGGACGCAAACTACTGAAAAGAAGAAGCTTATAGGCTTGCAAAACGGCCGGTTCGTGGTATAGTTCCGGCTGTCTGGCGAGCCCGCGCCCCGGGGGCGAAAGAAGGCCCCGTCCAGGGGATCCTGAGACAGGGATCGAACTGCGGATCGGCGGCCGAGGAGGGTCCCGAAAGCGGGGGAGCCTCAGGCGGCCTCGGGACCCGAAACGGGGTCCCGATCGGGGCGGGGACGGAGCGGCGGCGGCCCGACGGGAGGTAACAGAGTGGCGACCACGGCGGCATCTTCGACCTACACGGCCGAGAACATCAAGGTCCTCAAGGGCCTCGAGGCGGTGCGCAAGCGCCCCGGGATGTACATCGGCGACACCGACGACGGCTCGGGCCTGCACCACATGGTGTTCGAGCTGGTGGACAACTCGATCGACGAGGCCCAGGTCGGCTACTGCGGCTACATCGAGGTCACCATCCACGGCGACAACTCGGTGACCGTCGAGGACGACGGCCGCGGCATCCCGGTCGACATCCACCGCGGCGAGGGGCGCTCGGCGGCGGAGGTCATCATGACCGAGCTGCACTCGGGCGGGAAGTTCGACACCAACTCGTACAAGGTCTCCGGCGGCCTGCACGGCGTCGGCGTCTCGGTGGTCAACGCCCTGTCCGAGTCGCTCGAGCTGGAGATCAAGCGCGAAGGCAAGGTCTGGCACCAGGTGTTCCACCGCGGCATCCCGGAGGAGCCGATCAAGCCGATCGGCAAGTCGAAGAAGACCGGCACGCAGGTGCGCTTCTACCCGGACCCGGAGATCTTCTCGGTCCTCGACTTCCACTACGAGATCCTGGCGCAGCGGCTGCGCGAGCTGGCCTTCCTCAACCGCGGCGTGCGCATCCACCTGGTGGACGAGCGCAGCGACAAGCAGACCACTTTCTCCTACGCCGGCGGCATCCAGAGCTTCGTCGAGCACCTGAACCGCAACAAGACGGCGCTGCACAAGAAGCCGATCTTCCTCGAGGACCAGGCGGCGGACGAGGCCGGCGGCGAGGAGCGGGTCGAGGTCGCCCTGCAGTGGAACGACGGCTACCAGGAGCAGATCTTCTGCTTCACCAACACGATCAAGAACCGCGACGGCGGCACCCACCTCTCGGGCTTCAAGTCGGCAATGACCCGCACCATCAACGCGTACGCCAACGCCAGCGGGCTGTCGAAGGCGCTCAAGGAGAACCTGACCGGCGACGATGTGCGCGAGGGGCTGACCGCGGTCGTCTCGCTCAAGATCAAGGACCCCAAGTTCTCGAGCCAGACCAAGGACAAGCTCGTCTCCTCGCGCGCCAAGACCTGGGTGGAGCAGGTGGTCAACGAGAAGCTCGGGGCCTTTCTCGAGGAGAACCCGCCGATCGCCCGCAAGGTGATCGCCAAGTGCGTCGAGGCGGCGCGGGCGCGGGCCGCCGCCCGCGAGGCACGCGAGCTGACCCGCCGCAAGGGGGCGCTCGACGCCTCGAGCCTGCCGGGCAAGCTGGCCGACTGCTCGGAGCGCAATCCCCAGTTCGCCGAGCTCTTCCTGGTGGAGGGGGAGTCGGCGGGGGGCACCGCCAAGCAGGGGCGCGACCGCAAGTTCCAGGCGGTGCTGCCGCTCAAGGGCAAGATCCTGAACGTCGAGAAGGCGCGCTTCGACAAGATGCTCACCTCCGAGGAGATCAAGACCCTGATCTCGGCCCTCGGCACCGGCATCGGCAAGGACGACTTCGACGTCGCCCGGCTGCGCTACCACAAGCTCATCATCATGTGCGACGCCGACGTGGACGGCAGCCACATCCGGACGCTGATCCTCACCTTCTTCTACCGCCAGATGGAGGAGGTCATCCGGCGCGGCCACCTCTACATCGCCCAGCCGCCGCTCTACAAGGTCAACGAGGGCCGGCGCGAGATCTACCTCAAGGACGACCGGGAGTACCACGACTTCCTGGTGCAGCGCATCCTCGAGGCCTGGCAGGTGGAGGTGGGCGAGAACGGCCGCAAGAAGCGGTTCAAGGGCCCGCGGCTCGCGCAGTTCCTCGGCCACGTCGAGGAGTTCCGCCACAACATGGAGCGCCTGGTCTCGCGCGGCTACCCGGAGGACGCGCTCAAGGCGGCGCTGCGGCACGGGGTCACCGACGCCAAGGCGCTGGCGGACGCCAAGCTGGTGCACGGCCTCGCCGAGATCGTGGAGGCCTCGGGCTTTCACGAGGTCGCGGTCGGCAAGGACGAAGAGCACGGCAGCCACTTCCTCTCCTTCGTCAGCCGCCGGGACGGGGTCGAGCGCCGGGTGCGGATCGACTGGAGCCTGCTGCTCACGGCCGAGTACCGAGCGCTGGCGCGCAACAAGCAGGGCATCGCCGCGCTCGACGCCGACGACCTCGCGCTCGCCACGCTGTCGGCGGCCGACAAGGGGGACGAGCGGGTCGAGGTCGACTCTCTCGAGGAGCTGCTCGAGACCCTCTACGCCCGGGCCAAGAAGGGGCTCGGAATCCAGCGCTACAAGGGCCTGGGCGAGATGAACGCCGAGCAGCTCTGGGAGACCACGATGGACCCCGAGAGGCGGCGCCTCCTGCTGGTGCGGATCGAGGACGAGGTCGCCGCCGACGAGATCTTCACCGTGCTGATGGGCGACCAGGTGCCTCCGCGCCGCGAGTTCATCGAACAGAACGCCCTCAACGTCAAGAACCTGGACGTCTGAGCGGGGCCCCGGGCCCCACGGGCGAGCCGTCCGCAGGAAAGCCGGAAGAGAGCCATGAGCGAACACGACCGAGTGCTCCCCTTCGACAACGCCGTGCCGGTGGACATCGAAGAGGAGATGAAGCGCAGCTACATCGATTACGCCATGAGCGTGATCGTCGGCCGGGCGCTGCCGGACGCCCGCGACGGCTTGAAGCCCGTCCACCGGCGGGTGCTCTACGGCATGTGGGAGACCGGCAACACCTCCGGTAAGCCCTACAAGAAGTCGGCCCGCATCGTCGGCGACGTCATGGGTAAGTACCACCCGCACGGCGACGCCGCGATCTACGACACGGTCGTGCGCATGGCGCAGGACTTTTCGATGCGCTACCCGCTGGTGGACGGCCAGGGCAACTTCGGCTCGATCGACGGCGACTCGGCGGCGGCGATGCGCTACACCGAGGTGCGGCTGACCAAGCTCGCCGAGGAGATGATCAAGGAGGACATCGACAAGGAGACGGTGACCTGGTCACTCAACTACGACGGCTCGCTGGAGGAGCCCGAGGTGCTACCGGCGCGGGTTCCCAACCTGCTCGTCAACGGAGCCTCGGGCATCGCCGTGGGCATGGCCACCAACATCCCGCCGCACAACCTCTCCGAGGTGATCGACGCGGTGATCCTGCTGATCGACAAGCCGGAGGCGACGATCGCGGAGCTGATGAAGGCGATCCCGGGGCCCGACTTCCCGACCGCCGGCTTCATTCACGGCCTCGAGGGCATCCGCACCGCCTACAACACGGGCCGCGGCACCATCCAGGTGCGGGCGCGGGCGGCGATCGAGACCCGCGAGAAGGGCGACCGGCAGTCGATCATCGTCTCCCAGATCCCCTTCCAGGTGAACAAGGCGAAGCTGCTCGAGCGCATCGCCCACCTGGTGCGGGAGAAGAAGATCGAGGGCGTGACCGACCTGCGCGACGAGTCGGGCCGCGAGGGGATCCGCGTGGTCATCGACGTCAAGCGCGGCGAAGTGCCGGAGGTGATCCTCAACAAGCTCTACAAGCTCACCCCCATGCAGACCACCTTCGGCATCATCCTGCTGGCGATCGTCGACAGCCAGCCGAAGGTGCTGACCCTCAAGGATCTGCTGAAGCAGTTCCTCGACCACCGCAAGCGGGTGGTGGTCCGCCGCACCCGGTTCGACCTGCGCAAGGCCGAGGAGCGCGCCCACATCCTCGAGGGGATCCTCAAGGCGCTCGACCAGCTCGACGAGGTGATCGCCACGATCCGCGCCAGCGCCACGCCGGCCGAGGCCCGCGACCGCCTGATGGAGGGCTTCGCGCTCAGCCAGGTCCAGGCCCAGGCGATCCTCGACATGCGGCTGCAGAAGCTCACCGGCCTGGAGCGCGAGAAGGTGGTCGAGGAGTACCGCGAGCTCGTGGCGCTGATCGAGAAGCTGCGCGCGATCCTCGGCTCCGACCGGCTGGTGCTGGAGGAGATCCGCGGCGAGCTGGCGGCGATCAAGGGGGCGTTCGGCGACCCGAGGCGCACCGAGATCATCCCGGAGACGCACGAGATCACGATCGAGGACATGATCGCTGACGAGGACATGGTGATCACGGTGACGAACTCCGGCTACGTCAAGCGGTCGCCGCTTTCGCTCTACCGCTCGCAGCACCGGGGCGGCAAGGGCCGCAAGGGGATGATCACCAAGGACGACGACTTCGTCGAGCACCTCTACGTGGCGTCGGCGCACAGCTACGTCCTGGCCTTCACCGAGGTGGGGCGGGTCTACTGGCTGAAGGTGCACGAGATCCCGCAGCTCGGGCCGGCGGCCAAGGGCAAGGCCATCGTCAACCTGCTGAGCCTCGACGCGAGCGAGAAGATCGCCACCACGGTGGCGGTGAGGGACCTGACCGAAGACCGCTACCTGCTGTTCGCGACCGAGAAGGGCACGGTCAAGAAGACGGAGCTCGCCGCCTTCTCGAACCCGCGCGCGGGCGGCATCATCGCCATCAACATCGACAAGGGCGACCGCCTGCTGGACGTGCGCATCACCGACGGCGAGAGCACGGTGCTGCTGGCGACGGCGAAGGGCTTCGCCATTCGCTTCCCGGAGAAGGGCGCGCGGCCGATGGGGCGGCCGACGCGCGGGGTGCGCGGCATCTCCCTGCGCCGCGGCGACCGGGTAGTGGCGATGGAGGCGCTGGAGTCCGAGGGCGGCGAGATCCTGTCGGTCGCCGAGAACGCAGTCGGCAAGCGCACGCCGGTCGAGCGCTACCGGCTGCAGAACCGGGGCGGCAAGGGGATCATCAACCTCAAGGTGTCGAAGAAGACCGGCGAGGTGATCGGCGCCAAGCAGGTGCGCCCCGAAGACGGCCTGATGCTCATCACCCAGGAAGGCAAGATCATCCGCATCAACGTCGACGGCGTGCGGGTGAGCGGACGCTCCACGCAGGGCGTCAAGCTGATGGACCTGGAGGGGGACGACCGGCTGGTGGCGGTGGCGAAGCTGGCGGAGCGCGACGACGAGACGGAAGCCGTGGCGGAGAGCCAGGAGCAGGCCGAGAGCGTGAACTAGCCGGGCGGCCGGCATGACCTTGGAGACGGCGATCCGCCCGGGAGCGCTCTACAGGCTCGCCTGGTATCTGTATCTCGTCCTCGCGGTGGGGGGCGCGATCTGGATCGGCTGGCGGGAGGGGACGATCCCGCTGGCGCTCTTCCTCGACCCGGAGGGTTGGTGGATCGACCTCGGCGCCGGCGCGGCGGCCGGCGCGGCGCTGCTCGGCTGCTGGGAGCTGGCCCGCCGCACGCTGCGCCAGGCGCGGATGCTCGAGGACCACTTCGCCGAGCTCCTCGGGCGGCTGGAGCGCACCGAGGCGCTGGCGCTGGCGCTGCTTTCGGGCTTCGCCGAAGAGCTCTTCTTCCGCGGCGCCATGCAGGCGGCCTGGGGCTGGATCATCGCCACCGTGGTGTTCACGCTGCTCCACACCGGCCCCGGGGCGACCTACCGGGTGTGGACCGCGTTCTCGCTCGTCGCGGGCCTCGTCCTGGCCGGGCTGATGGAGTGGCGCGGCAACCTGCTCGCGCCGGTGAGCGCCCATTTCCTGGTCAACGCGGTGAATCTCGGCCGCATCTGCGGCGGCGAGCGCGGCGAGCGCGGCGAGCGCGACGGCGACGCGGGGGCGGAGACCTGAGCGCCGCCGCGGTTTGCTAGACTCGTCGATCTCTCCGAAGGAGGCTTCAAGCGCAATGGCGAACGACAGCAAGGACGTGCTCGAACGGGTCGAGAACGAGAAGGCGGGCTACCTCGAGCAGCTCAAGGAGTACCTGCGGATCCCGTCGATCTCCACCGACCCGGAGCACCGCGAGGACGTGCTGCGCTGCAGCGACTTCCTGGTCGAGCGGATGCGGGAGGCGGGGATCGACGCGGAGCGCGTCGAGACCGGCCGCCACCCCCTCGTCTACGGCGAGTGGACGGGGGCGCCGGGCAAGCCGACCATCCTCTTCTACGGCCACTACGACGTGCAGCCGCCGGACCCGCTCGAGCTGTGGCGCAATCCCCCCTTCGAGCCGGTGGAGGAGGGCGACCATCTTGTGGCCCGCGGCGCCACCGACGACAAGGGCCAGTCGTTCACCCACGTCAAGGCCGTGGGAGCGATGCTCGCCGAGCGCGGCGAGCTGCCGATCAACGTCAAGTTCATCGTCGAGGGGGAGGAGGAGTCCGGCGGCGAGTCGATCGAGCGCTTCGTGCGCGAGGACGCCGGCAAACGGCTGGGCTGCGACGCGGTCGTGATCTCGGACACCTCGATGTACGCGCCGGGCCAGCCGTCCCTGCTCTACGGCCTGAAGGGCCTCGCGTACATGGAGTTGAAGGTCAAGGGGCCCGAGCGCGATCTCCACTCGGGCACCTTCGGCGGCGCCGTCGCCAATCCGGCCAACGCGCTGGCCGAGATCGTGGCGCGGCTGCGCGACGCCGCGACCGGCAAGGTCCTGATCCCGGGCTTCTACGACGACGTCCAGCCGCTGACCGACGAGGAGCGCCGGACGATCCGCGAGCTGCCCTTCGACGAGGAGGCGTACCGGCGCGAGCTGGGGGTTCCCAGCACCTTCGGCGAGGAGGGCTTCTCGACGCTCGAGAGGGTCTGGGCGCGCCCGACCTGCGACGTCAACGGCATCTTCGGCGGCTACCAGGGCAAGGGCGCGAAGACGGTGCTCCCCGCCTGGGCCGGAGCCAAGGTGTCGATGCGCCTCGTGCCGAACCAGGATCCGGCGCGAATCGCCCGACTCTTCACCGACTACGTGCGCGAGGTCGCGCCGGCCGGCGTCACGGTCGAGGTCGAGGCCCTGCACGACGCCCAGCCGGTGCTGATCGAGACCGGCGGGCCGATCGCCGAGGCGGCGAAGGCGGCCCAGGAGGACGTGTGGGGCAAGCCGCCGGTCCTGATCCGCGAGGGCGGCTCGATCCCGGTGGTGGCGACCTTCTCGAGCGTGCTCGAGGTGCCGATCCTGCTGATCGGCTTCGGACTCTCCGACGACCGGCTGCACTCGCCCAACGAGAAGTTCAACATCAGCCACTTCTACAAGGGCATCCAGACGATCGTCCGGTTCATCGACCGGCTCGGCGCCGACGGGCCGCAAGCCCCATGAGCGGCGAAGGGCCGCTCGAGCGGGAGCTCAAGTTCCCCTGCCCCGACCTCGACGGCCTGCGCGAGCGGCTGCGATCGCTCGAGGCCGAGCGCCTGGCGCCGGCGTCGTTCGAGGACAACCTGGTGCTCGACCGCCACGGCAGCCTCGGCGCGGCCGGCTGCCTGCTGCGGCTGCGGAGCGACGGCTCCGGCGCCCGCCTGACCTACAAGGGGCCGGCGACGTTCGACGGCGGCGTCAAGGAGCGGGTGGAGCACGAGATCCGGGCCGACGACGCGGAGGCGCTGCGCGAGATCCTCGAGAGCGTCGGCTTCGAAGTCGTGGACCGCTACCAGAAGTACCGCGAGGAGTGGCGGCTGGGTGGCGTCGTCGTCGCCCTGGACCACACTCCGATCGGCGACTTCGCGGAGTTCGAGGGCGCCGCGGCCGCCAAGCTCGCCCGGCGCTGCGGCTTCGAGTCCGAGGCGGCGGAGCGGCGCAACTATCTCGAGTTGTATCGGGATTTCCGCTCCGGCCACCCGGACGCGCCGGCCGAGATGGTCTTCCCTTGACGACGGCGGGGTTCCGGGCCGTCGTGCTGGCGGCGGGCCTCGGGACCCGTCTCAGACCGCTGACCGACCTGGCGCCGAAACCGCTGCTGCCGGTGGCGGGCCGGTCGCTCATCGCCCACACCCTGGGCCAGCTCGCGGCCGCCGGCTGCGAGGCGGCGGCGCTCAACCTGCACCACCTGGGCGGCCGCATCCGCGGCGCCCTGGGCGGCGCCTTCGAGGGCATGCCCCTCACCTATTCCGAGGAGGAGACGCTGCTCGGCACCCTGGGCGCGCTGGGGCCGCTCGCGGACTTCCTCGCGGGCGCGGAGACCGTCGTCGTGATCAACGGCGACAGCCTCTGCCGCTGGCCGCTGAAGCAGCTCCTACGCCAGCACCGGCGGACCGGCGCCCGGGCAACGCTGCTGCTCTCGGCGAAGGCCGACCCGGAGGCGTTCGGCGGCGGCGTCGGCCTGGACTCCGAGGGGCGGGTGATCTCGTTCCGGAAGGGGGACGAGGAGGCGCGCCGGGGCGAGGTCGAGCGCCGGCGCGTCTTTGCGGGCTGCCACGTGCTGGCGCCGGACCTCTGTCGGGAGGTCGCCCCGGAGCCGGCCGACTTCGTGGACGATCTCTACCGGCCCCTGCTGGAGCGCGGCGAGGTGATTCACGCGGCGCAGACGAAGCGCCACTGGTTCGACCTCGGCACGCCGCGCCGCTACCTCGAGGGGGTGCGGGGCTGGGTCGCCGGCCGGCTGCGCCTGCTGCGCCGCTCGTGGATCGCGCCCGGGGCGGAGGTGGCGTCGGACGCGAAGCTCCGGCGGGTCGTGATCGAGAGCGGCGCCCGGGTCGAGGCCGGCGCCGAGGTCGAGGGCTGCCTGCTGCTGCCGGGGGCCCGGGTCGCGGCCGGCTGCCGGGTCGTGGACTCGATCCTCGGCTTCGACGCGGTTCTGCCCGCCGAGACGCGGGTCGAGCGGCGGCTGGTCACCCCGGTGCGCGCCAACGTCGCCTCGGGCAGCGGCGACTCGGTCGTGGGTGGGCTGATCTACACGCGGATCGACCCCGAATAGGCGGGCGCTCGAGGACCCTCATGCAGAGACCGACCGACGGCTTCCGGCTCCTCGTCTTCGACTGGGACGGCACGCTGCTCGACTCGATCGGCAGCATCGTGGCCTGCACCCGCGCCACGCTGGACGAGCTGGAGATGGCGCCGGTGGACGACGCGACGATCCGCGGCGCCATCGGCCTCGGACTGCGGGAGACAGTGGACCGGTTCAGCCCCGGCTGCGACGACGCCACCTTCGCCAGGGTGATCGAGGTCTACCGCCGGCACTGGTTCGCGACCTGGGCCGAGCGGGCGGACCCCTTCGCCGGCGTCGAAGAGATGCTGACGGCGCTGCGGGGGCACGGCTACCGGCTGGCGGTGGCCACCGCGAAGGGGCGCAAGGGGCTCGAGCGGGAGTTCGCGAAGACCGGCTTCAAGCGCTTCTTCGCGGCGAGCCGCACCCTCGACGAGGCGCCGAGCAAGCCCGCCCCCGCGATGCTCCTGGGGATCCTCGAAGAGCTCGGCGCGGCGCCCGGCGAGTCGCTGATGGTCGGAGACTCCGTCCACGACCTGCAGATGGCCGCCAACGCAAGCGTCGCCGGGCTCGGCGTGGCCACCGGCGCCCAGCCCCGCGAGGCGCTGCTCGCGGCGGGGGCGATCGACTGCCTCGACGCAGTGACCGAGCTGCCCGCCTGGCTGGCGGCGCGAGCCGCCGGCTCCGACTAGCGCGGCGCCGAGCCGCAGCGCCCCGCGCCCAGGGTGGGCTCCAGGAGCCCCTTCCGGATCAGGTGGGCGGCGAAGCGGTCCGCGGCCTCGGGGCTGGGGTGCCAGGTGTCGCCCGCCTCGATGCGCACGCTGACGCCTGCGTCCAGGGCCGACTCGAGCGGCGGCAGCAGGTCGACCCATTCGAGGCCGAGGTCGCGGAAGATCTCGAGGCTGAGCTCGCGGCTGCGCCGCTCCTCGGCGCGCCACTCGGCGGCGGGAGCGAGGATCGGCAGCAGGAGCACGCTCAACCGGGCGCCGTCCTCGGCGACGGCGTCGCGCAGCCGCGCCAGGGCCGCGCGGGTGTCGGCGGCGGCGGCGTCCGGATCGTGGGCCGGTCCGCGCGAGAGCGACCAGTTGAGGTAGAGCCGATAGAGGCGGCTGCGATCCAGCAGCCAGGGGCTCCAGCCGAGGAGCCGGCGCCGCGGCAGCACCACCGTGAACTCGCCGGCGTCGTTCTGGAAGGCGACCGGGGTCACGATGAAGTCGTTGTTGTGGAAGGTCAAGATCACGTGATCGGGCCGGATGCCGCGGTTCCACTCCAGATACCAGGTCACCTCCTGGAGAGTGTTGAAGCCCTGGACGCCGGCGTTCCAGTACTCCACCCCCTCCTCGCCGCAGCGCTTCCGGAGGGCGCGCTCGAGGACCCGCTGGTGGGTCACCGAGTCGCCGATGAACAGCAGCCGCGGAACGCCGGGCCGCTTCTCCGCCGGATAGTCGTTCGGCAGCGTGCCGAACTCGCCGTACTCGGGAGTGCCGAGCCGCGGCCGGTAGCCCATCCGCGGATCGATCGTGAAGGTGCGCTTGTGATAGTCGGAGTCGCGCCTCCAGACCTCCAGCTCGAAGCCCTCGACGAGGAGGGTCTGGGGCCCGGGAATCCGGAACAGCGCCTCCGCGCCGAGGAGGGCGACGAGGGTGGCCGCCAGGGCGAGCCCCAGCCGCAGGGCCGCCCGGCGGACGCGCGACCCGCCGCCCGAGGCTCGCTTCGCTGGGAACATCCGGTGCCGGCGCCGCCTTCGGGCTAGTCGGGGCGGGGAGCGAGAAGGCCGCCGACCACCTCGTCGACCTGCTGCCAGCCGGTCCGCATCAGGAACGTGTTGTTGCGCCCGTAGGACTTGGCGCCCAGGATGTAGAAGCCGGGCTCCGGGTTGACCAGGGTCTCGGGGCCATGGCTCTTCTGCGCCAGGCAGTCGGCGCTCGACTCGCCCAGCAGCGCCGCCGCGAGCTTCATCGGCCCCGAGGTGGCGTAGCACTCGTGGACTTGGAGCTCGCGGTAGAGCAGGTGGTCGCCGACCGAGCCGGTGAGCGCCAGCAGCCGATCCACCGCGACCTCGCGCCGCGAGCCGTCGGCCGCGCGGAGCGTCGCCCGGACGCGGCCGCCGTCGCGCGCGAGGCGCTCGACGACGACGCCGTAGATCGCCTCCACCGCCGGCGAGGCCCCTTCGGCGAGGGCCCGCGCCCGGTCGGTGAGACGGGCGCGCTCCGGCAGCGGGTCCGCGGGATCGACCGGCCACGAGGGGCGCTCGCGCCGGAGCGCCCAGAGCACGCGGGTGCCGCCGTTCCCGCCGCCGGATTCTTCGCCGAACCGCCCCTCCGCCAGGGCCGCGAGGTCCACCACCGCGGTCTGGGCCGAGTGGCCCGCGCCGACGAGGAGCACCGTGCGGCCCCGCCAGGCGGCGGCGTCCTTCGCCAGGTCGGGGATGCGGCGGGCGATGGCGCCGTCGAGCGAGCGCTCTCCCGGGGCGGGGATGCCGCCGTCGCCCACCGGGCTCGGCCGCTCGTAGCTGCCGGTGCAGTCGAGCACGGCGTCGGCCGTCTCCACGCGCTCGCGGCCCTCGCGGTCCGCGCAGAGCAGCCGGAAGGGCTGTCCGGCGCGGGCGCCGGTGCCGATCTCCTCGTGCTTCAGCAGCCCCTCGCGGCCGACCGCCAGCACGCGGGTGCCGAGCGCCAGGCTCGAGGCGAGGGGCTCCATCGCCGCCAGCGGCTCGAAGACCCGCGCCGCCAGCTCGTCGCCCGTCGGGCACTCGTCGCCCTCCGGGACTTCGACGCCCCCCTTCTCGAGCCAGCGCCGCATCCGCGGCGACACGTCGAGGCTCCAGGGGGAGAAGAGCCGCACGTGGCCCCAGGAGCGCACGTGGGCGGCGACCCGGTCCGAGGCCTCGTAGACGGTGAACCGGAGACCGCGCTCGGCGAGGGCGAGCGCCGCCTCGATTCCGATGGGGCCGGCCCCCAGGACGGCGACTTCCGGATCGGTCTTCGACATCTTTCGATCTCTTTCCGCGGGCTAGAACTTCGAGACCCGGCGCTCGCGGGCGGGCAGGATCTCGAGGCAGGTGGTCCACCAGCCGGAGAGGATCGTCTCGACGAACTCCTCCGGCAGGCGCTCCGCCCGCATCTCCTCGGCGAGCGCTCGATGGTCGTAGGCGAGCGGCACGAGCTCCACCCCGAGGCCGTCGTCGCGCTCCTCGACGACGGCGTAGCGCACCTCGGGCCGGCCGTCGTTGGGCGGCCGGCCGACGGCGCCCACGTTGACCGCGTCGCGGCCCGAGGGCAGGCGCCGGTGCCAGTGGAGGCCGGTGTGGGTGCACAGCAGGGCGTCGGCGCGCTCCTGGTCGAGGAGCACCTCGAGGAACGGCACCGGCGTCGTCGATTCGAACAGGAACTCGTTGATCCGCCGCGGCGAGCCGTGCACCAGCAGCAGCTCGCGCGCTCCGACCCGCACCCGCCGCCGCCGCGGCAGCGTCCCCATCCAGGCCTTGAAGGCGGGCGAGGAGTTCTCGGCCGTGTAGTTGTAGGAGAGGGCCGCGAAGTGGTTGTCGCGCGGGTCGGTGTAGCCGCAGTTGCAGTCGCCGGCGCCGCCGGCAAGCGACTCCTCGTAGTTGCCCTGGATCGCGCGCACGTCGCCCGTCTCGAGCAGCGGCCGCACCTTCTCGGGGTGGGGGCCGAAGCCGCCGAGGTCGCCGAGGCAGTAGAGCGCCTCGCAGCCGCGGCGCGCCGCGTCCTCGAGCAGCGTCGCCAGGCCGAGGTGGTTGTTGTAGACGCCGCCGAAGACCGCGATCCGCGCGAACGGGCCCTCGACCGGGGTCGGGTCGTCCGCGCCGGCCAGGTAGGCCGCGGTCGCCGCGGCGCGCCCGGCGGGGGCGAGGCGGCGACCCGCCCCCGCCGTCGCCTCGCGGAAGCTGCCGAGCGGCACCAGCTTCTCGCCCCAGGTCGCGAGCCCACGATGGGCGGCGAGGCGCTCGCGCTCGCGGCGCCGCTGCTCGTCCTGGCCCTGCGGCTTCCGGTTCGACATCAGGTCTTGCAGCTCACGCCGTGGACGTGGCACGTCCAGCAGGCGGGGTGG
>JBFJMD010000013.1:0-16259 GCA_041634115.1 Thermoanaerobaculia bacterium
GCCGCGATCACGATCGCCAGCCCCGCCGCCAGCCCGGCGGCGAGGCGCCAGCGGCCACGCGCCGGCGGCGCGCGCTCCGGGTCCTCGAGGTCCGCCAGGATCTCGGCCGCGCTCTGGTACCGGCGGCCGGGGTCGGCCTCGAGACAGCGGTCGACGACCGCCCGCAGACCCCGCGGCGCCTCGACTCCGAGCTGGCTCAGCGTCCGCCGCGCGCCCGCCATCCGCTGCGCGAGGATCTCGGCGTAGGTGCCGCCGGCGAAAGGCAGCTCCCCCGCCAGGCACTCGAAGAGCATGACCCCCAGGGCGTAGAAGTCGCTGGGCGGCCCGACCTTCTCGCCGCGCGCCTGCTCCGGCGACAGGTAGTCCGGGGTGCCGACCACCGCCCCGGTGTGGGTCAGGCCCGCCTCGGTGAGCGAGCGGGCGACGCCGAAATCGGTGATGTAGGCGCGCCCGCTCCCGTCGATCATGACGTTCGAGG
Source organism: Thermoanaerobaculia bacterium (assembly GCA_041634115.1). Lineage (GTDB taxonomy): Bacteria > Acidobacteriota > Thermoanaerobaculia > Multivoradales > JAHEKO01 > JBFJMD01. The sequence continues at coordinate 479 of JBFJMD010000013.1, forward strand.
GCTTGAGGTCCCGGTGCACGACCCCTTCGAGATGGGCCGACTCGAGCGCCTGCGCGAGCTCCCGGGCGAGGGCGACGACGCGGGCCGCCGGCAGCGGTCCCTCGTCGGCGAGCAGCTTGCGCAGCGAGCGCCCCGGCACGAAGTCCATGGTGATGAACTGCAGGTCGCCGTCGGCGCCGATGTCGTGGATCCGCACCACGTTGCGGTGGGAGACCTGGCGGGCGAGCACCAGCTCGCGGCGGAAACGCTCCACGATCTTCGCCTCCGACGAATACTCGGGGCGCAGCACCTTGAGCGCCACGTCGAGGTCGAGCTGCCGGTCGCGCACCCGGTAGACCATTCCCATGCCGCCGACGTCGATCAGCTCCTCGACGCGGTAGCGGCCCGCCAGGATCGCCCCGCTGGCGAGCCGCCGGCCGGTGTCGACGTGGGTGCGCGTGAGGTCGCGGTCGGCGCCCGGACCCGGCCTCGCCGCGCGATCGTCTTCCGGCGGCGCCGGGCTCACCGCTCGACCCCGGCGCGGCTGCGATGGCGGGCGACCACCGCGCCCCAGGTCTCGGAGGCCCAGCCGCGGCCGACATCGGTCCGGCCCTCGGGCAGCGAGCGGTCGAGCGCGCCCAGGATCTCGTCGCCGATCCGCGAGGCGGTCCGGGCCTCGACGCCGGCGCTCGTCGGCAGCCGATCGACGAGGCCGCGCAGCTCGGAGTCGAGCCGGGTGACCGCGATGGCCAGGGCCGCGTGCGACGCGAGCGCGTTGAGGATCTCGACGTCGAGCTCGTCGAAGGCGGCGCCCGGCTTGCGGCTGTCGGCGTAGATCACTCCGAGCTGGCGGTCGACGGCCTGGAGCGGTACGCAGACCAGGGCGCGGATCCGGTGGGCGACGACGCTCGGCCGCTCCTCGAGGCCGGTCTCGGCCTGGGCGTCGGAGGTGGCGACGACGGAGCCCTCCGCCAGAGCGCGATCGATCGCCCCGAGGCTGCCGGAGAAGCCCGAGTCCTCGAGGTCCTCGGCCTCCAGGCCGCTCGCCGTGTGGATCTCGAGCTCGCCGTCGGCGCGCGTGACCAGCACGAAGCCGCGCTCGGCGCCGGAGAGCTCGAGCACCGAGTCGAGCAGCCGCCGCACGAGCTCGTCGTGGCCCACGGTCGGGGTGAGGCCGCGCTGCAGGGCGACGGAGGTGCGCCAGCGCTCCAGGCGCGCCCCCTCCTCGGCGGCCCGCGCCGCCTCGGAGACCAGCTCGAAGTCGCAGACGAGGCCGCCGAGGCTCAGCCAGCAGCGCTCGGGCAGCCGCTCCGAGTCCACCGGGTGGCCGTCGACCAGGGTCCCGTTCTTGCTTCCGAGATCGTTGATCGACCAGGCGCCGCCGTCCGAGGTCAGGCGGGCGTGGCGGCGGGAGATGCGATCGTCGTCGAGGACGATGTCGCAGCCGCTGTCGCGGCCGAGGACGTACCGACCGCCTTCTCGAGCGATGAGGGTCTTCGCCGGCTGGTAGGGAAAATGGACCGTGAGCCTGGCGATCATCCCTCGTGCGCGGGCGTCTACGGGCCCGCGTTGGCCCGCAGGTTCAGGCTGAACCGCAGCGTCCCGGCCGCCGCCCGCAGCTGTCCCGCGACGTTGACCAGGTCGCCGGAGGCCCGCCAGACGCTCGGGACGCTCTCGTCGCCGGCGCATTCCGCCATCGCGGCGAACTGCTCGATCTCGCGGATCGCGGCGACCGGGTTGCCGGCGCCGTACCAGGCCGCGGCGGCGAGGTCGAGCTGCTCCTGCAGCTGGGCGAGCACCTCGGCTTCGATGCGCCAGCCGTGGGTGTCGAGGACCCCCTGCACGCGCTGGAACTTGCCGTCGATCACCGCGGCCAGCGGACGCAGGTCGGCGACGATCAGGAACTCCGAGAAGCCCCCCTTGGTGCCGTGCGTGCGATAGCTCCCCATGCTCATGGCGGCGGTGATGTCCCGGAACGGAGCGCCCGCTTCGGCCGCGAAGAGCCGGAAGGGGCAGTCCACGCCGTAGGTCAGGTTGTGGGTGTGGATCTCGATCGAGGCGATCCCGGAGAACGACAGCGCGCCGCTCGCCGGCGGCTCGATCGAGACCTTGACCGGGAAGCCTCCGGCGAGAGAGACGAGATTCGGCTCCGGCAGCCTGGCGAGCAGATCCGGGTCGAGCGGATCGACCAGCTCGGCCGAGGCGCCCAGGTTGGAGGCGGTGAGGCCGACGACCTGCTCGAACGAGATCTTGAGATCCGCCTCGATGCCCCCCGGAAGCTCGATCCCCGCGCTGAACGTGTTGCCGCTGATCGAGGCGCCGACCAGCCCCTGCGCGCCGGCGACGGCGGCGAAGAAAAACAGAAGACCGTTGCAGGTCAGGTTCTTGATCACAGCGAACCTCCCGCCAAGAAAAAGGCGTTAAGCGCGGGGTCACCTCGGCTCGTGCAGCTCAGAGGCTTCTGAATTATACACGCTGCCTGTCGATCGGGCTCTCGGTGACCTGCCGAGTGTAGCCGGGGGGGTGGGCCGAGCGCAAGCCGCCGGCGCCGGCGCGGTCAGGCCGCGTCCGGCGGAAAGACCTGGAAGGCGCGCGGCCTGAGGGCCACCCGCACCGTCTCGCCGACCGGCAGGGTGGCCGAGGAGAGCAGGCGGACCTCGAAGGCCTCGCCGCTCGCCAGCTCGATCCGGTCGAGGACGTCGTGGCCGAAGAAGCGGCGCTCGACGACCCGTCCCGGGACGCCCTCCCCGCCGCCGGCCGGCAGCAGGTAGAGGTCCTCCGGCCGCAGGAAGACGTAGCCGGGACCGTCGGGCGAATCGCAGGGCGCGGAGCCGAAGACCGACGTCGCGCGGCCGCCGGCGACCCGGCACGGCACGAGGTGGCCCTCGCCGATGAAGCGCGCGACCTCGAGGCAGCTGGGGCGGCGATAGAGATCTTCGGGGGTGCCGAGCTGGAGGATCCGCCCGCGGCTCATGACCGCCACCCGGTCGGCGACGCTCAGCGCCTCCTGCTGGTCGTGCGTCACCAGGATCGAGGTGATGCCGGCCTCGTGCAGGATCGACCGCACCTCGTCGCGCACCCGCTCGCGGAGCGTCGCGTCGAGGCCCGCGAAGGGCTCGTCCAGGAGCACCAGGCGGGGCGACGGCGCCAGCGCCCGCGCCAGCGCCACCCGCTGCTGCTGGCCGCCCGACAGCTCGTCCGGATAGCGGGCGGCGAGGCCGGAGAGGCCGACGAGCTCGAGCGCCGCGGCCGCCCGCACCTCCCCGTCCGCCAGGCCGCGCACTCCGTAGCGCAGGTTCTCGGCCACCGTGAGGTGCGGAAACAGGGCCCCCTCCTGGAAGACCATCCCCACCTGGCGCTTCTCGGGCGCGACCCAGCTCCCGGGCCCGGCCACCTCGCGGCCGTCGAGCCGGATGGTGCCCGACGCCGGCACCTCGAAGCCGGCGATCGCCCGCAGCAGGGTGGTCTTGCCGCAGCCGCTCGCGCCGACGATGGCCGTCGTCAGCCCCCGCTCGACGTCGAGGTCGAGGCCGTCGACCGCGCCCACCTCGCCGAAGCGCACCACCAGGCCGCGCACCTCGAGCACCGGGCCGGCGGCGCTCACGCGCTCCTCCGCGGGGCGAGCGCCGGACGGATGATCAGCAGGTAGACGGGGGCCGCGGAGACCGCGACCAACAGCAGGGCGGGGACCGCCGCCTGCGACCAGATCCCCTCCGAGGCGCTGCTCCAGATGCGGGTGGCCAGGGTCTCGAAGCCGGTCGGCCGCAGGATCAGCGTCGCCGGCAGCTCCTTCATCGCCGTCAGGAAGACCAGGCCGGCGCCGGCGGCGAGCCCCGGCCGGATGAGCGGCAGCGTCAGCGTCCGCAGGACCCCGAAGGGTCCCCGGCCGAGGCTGCGCGCCGCCTCCTCGAAGGCGGGGGCCAGCGCCGCGACCGAGGCCCGCACCGCGGCCAGCGCCTCGGGCAGGAAGCGGATCACGTACGCGGCGACCAGCACCGCGAGACTCTGGTAGAGGGGCCTCGCGTGGCGGGCGACCAGGAAGACGAGGGCGAGCGCGATGACGATCCCCGGCAGCGCGTAGCCGGCGTGGGCGAGGCGCTCGACCGCGCGCGAGAGCCGGCCCGGGTGGCGCGCCGCCCAGAGCGCGAGCGGCAGCGCCAGCGCCACCGCCGCGGCCGCCGCGAGTCCCGACACCCCGAGCGAGTTGAGGGCGCTCGCCGCGGCGGCGCCGAGAGGGTTGCCGACCACCAGCGCCCGCACCCCCCAGAAGGCGACGACCCCCAACGGCAGCGCCAGGTTGACGAGCGCGATCGCGGCCAGGGCGCCGAGCGCCGGCCACTTCCAGCCGCCGAGCGCCACCCGCCGCTGCGGCCGGGCGGGGCGCACCCGGTGCGGCCGCGACCGGGAGAGCAGCCGCGCCTCGAGCAGGATGAAGCCGCAGGTCAGCAGCACCAGGACGGTGGCCAGCGAGGCCGCCACCGTGCGGTCGAAGAGCGCCTGGTAGGCGTTGTAGATGGAGAGCGTGAACGTGTTGTAGCGCACGATCGAGACCGCGCCGAAGTCCGCCAGCGTGTAGAGGGAGACGAGCAGGCCGCCGCCGAGCAGCGCCGGCCGGAGCTGCGGCAGGACGACCCGGAAATAGGTGGACCAGCGGCCGGCGCCCAGGCTGCGCGAGCTCTCCTCGAGCGCCGGGTCGAGGTCGCGCAGCGCGGCCACCAGCAGCAGGAAGATGTAGGGATAGGTGAACAGGCCGAGGACCAGCAGGGCGCCGCCGTATCCGTAGGCGAGATCGGGGAGCCGCTCCACCCCGAGCGGCGCCAGCCAGCCTCTCAGGTAGCCGCGGGGGCCGAGCACCGCCACCACCGAGAGCGCGGCGACGTACGACGGAAAGACCAGCGGCAGCGCCCCGGCGATCGCCCAGAACCTGCGGCCCGGGAGATCGGTCCGCACCACCAGCCAGGCCATCGGCAGCGCGACCGCCAGCGCCAGCGCCAGGACGCCGACGACCAGGCCCAGGGTGCGTCCCAGCAGCCGCAGCGCGAGCGGCGAGGCCACCGTCTCGAGCCAGCCTCCGAGCCCGCCCTCCGCCGAGCGCAGGAAGATGTAGACCAGCGGCAGGTTGACGAGCGCCGCCGTGGCGACCGCCAGGACGACCAGCGGCGCCGGAAACCCGTTCGGCCGCCGGCGCGGCGCCGCCGCCGGCCGAACGGCGCCCGTCACCGCGGCGAGAGCCGCGCGCCGCGTCGCCTCGATCACCGGATCAACCCGCTCTCGCCGATCCGCTCGAGCGTCCGCGGCAGCGCTTCGGCGACCCGCGCGAAGTCGACCTCGGGCGCCGCGAGCGCGGCCAGGGGCGGCAGCCCCGGCGCCGGCGCCACGCCCTCGACCAGCGGGTACTCGAAGGTCTCCTCGACGAAATAGCGCTGCGCCTCGTCGGAGAGCAGGAAGGCCACCAGGCCGCGCGCCTCCTCCCGGTCGGCGAGCACCGCGGCGCCGGCGAGGTTCGCGAACGCGGCGGCCGGGCCTTCGGTCATGAAGAAGTTGGCGGCCGGGGCGCCGGGGTTCTCCTCGAGCTCGCGCCACAGGTAGTAGTGGTTCACGAGCCCCCAGTCGATCTCGCCGGCGGCCACCGCCGCCACGATGGCGCTGTTCTTCGGATACGAGCGGGGTCCGTTGGCGGCCATCGCGGCGAGCAGCTCGACGAGCGCCGGCTCGCCGGCGATCACCCCGTACGCCGCCATGTGCGCCTGGAAGGAGGCGTTGGTCGGCGCCACCCCGAAGCGTCCACGGTAGCGCGGCGCCGCCACCTCCGCGAGGCCGCGCGGCAGCGCCGCCGGGGAGGTCGCCTCGGTGTTGTAGACCACCGTCCGCAGCCTCCCCGAGACCCCCACCCACTCGCCGCCCGGCGCCCGGAAGCGGGGCGGCACCCGCGCCAGCAGGGCGTCGTCCAGCCGCCGCAGCACGCCGGCGGCCGCCAGCGCGCCGAGGGCCGCCGCGTCCTGCGAGATGAACACCTCCGCCGGCGTGCCGGGGCCCTCCTCCAGCAGGGTGGCGGCGAGCTCGGCCGTCTCCGCGTAGCGCACCCGGACCTCGACGCCCGCGGTCTCGGAGAAGCGCGCCAGGAGCGGGCCGACGAGCGACTCGTTGCGGCCGCTGTAGACGAGGAGCGGGGGCGCGGCACCGTCGCCGGCCGCGCCCTCGCCGCCGCGCTCCGCGGGCGGGCCGCAGGCCAGGGCGAGCGCCGCGCAGCCGGCGGCGAGCGAGCCGAGGAGGCGGAGCAGGCGCACGCTCAGAACTCCCAGGTCAGGCCGACGAGCGCCGAGCGCGGCAGGCCGGGCCGCAGCCCCGCCGGGCGGCGGGCGACGAGAACGGTCGCGTCGGTCACGTTGAGCACCTGCGCGGTCAGCTCCAGGCCGGCGCCCAGGCGCACCCTCAGCGAGAGGTCGGCGGTGAGCACCTCGCCGGTGCTCTCTTCCGCCGGCAGCGGCCCGCGGCCGGCGGTCGTCCGCATCGGCGACGCCCAGGTCAGGTCGGCGAACAGGCCGAGCCGCCGCCCGACCACCCCCGCCGACGCCAGCAGCTGGTGCTCGGGCAGGTAGGGCAGCTCGTCCCCGGCCTCGACGCTCGGCGCCCAGTCGGCGAACTCGGTCTCGAAGCTGCTGCGGAAGCGGGCCGCCGTCCAAGTGTAGGCGAGCTTGAGCGGCAGCTCGCGCTTCCAGCCGCGCCTCCGTCCGGGGTCGAGGTCGACCTCCGCCTCCAGGCCGCGGACGTCGACGCTGCCGCCGTTGAAGGCCTCGCCGCTGCCCTCGCCGCCGGACGACAGCGTGTCGCGGCCGAGCAGGTTGTCGTAGTCGCTCAGGAACCCGACCACCTGCGCCGCGAGCCCGCGGCCGCGGTGCCGGAAGCCGGCCTCCCAGTTGACGCTCTCCTCGGCCCGCGCCTCGCGGCTGCGGCCCGGGCCCGGCGGCGCGAAGCCGCGGTGCACGCCGGCGAACACCACCCACGCGTCGGAGGCGGCGAAGCTGGCGCCGATCCCGGGCACCAGGACCTCGACCCGGTTGGCGTCGAGCTCCAGCGCGGCGCCCTCGCGGCCCGGGTCCGCCCCGCCGAAGTCGCGGCGCTCGAAGTCGATCGACTCCAGACGCGCACCGGCCGAGACGGTCCAGCGCCCGACGGAGATCTCGTCGGTCAGGTAGAGCGCGGTCGCCCGGGCCTCCGAGATCCGGTTCGACTGGCTGCCGGGCGCCCCGGTCGCGGCGAGCACCATGCGGCCGCCCGCCATGTGCCACCGCGCCTCGTCCTGGAAGCGGTCCTCGCCGTCGCGGTGCAGCCGCAGCCCCAGCTCGAAGCGCTGGCGCACCGCGCCGGTGTCGAGGGCGTAGCCGGCGATCGCCTCGAAGCCCTGCGAGTAGTAGTCGCGGCGGTTGTTGCGGGTGGTCAGGGCGCCGCCGAAGTCGTCGGCCTCGCCGCGGAGCAGGGCCAGCTCGCGGGCGAAGCGCCCGGGGGCCGCCAGCACCTCGGCGATCCCGGCGCCGCCGACCGACTGCAGCTTGTGCCAGTTGCGGAAGAAGTCGTTGCGGTAGACCGTCGCCGTCAGGTCGAAGCGCCGCCGCGGCTGCAGGAAGTAGCGCAGCTGGATCTGCCGGTGGTCGGCGTCGATCCGATCGCGCTGGGAGCCCGCGTAGCGCCGGTAGGGGGTGCGCTCGAAGTCGGCGGCGGTGAGGCCCAGATAGGTCTCGCGCCCGCTCTGGTCGGTCCTGCCCAGCTTGAGCTCGAGCGCCTGGTAGGTGGGCGCTCCCGGGCGGCTCGCCAGCCGCAGCTTGCCCACGTAGTCGCCCAGCTCGACCCCGGTCGAGCCGCCCCCGTCGAGGCGCTTGAAGCCGTCGCTCGCGAGCTGGTAGGTCTCGAGGCTCCAGCCGGCGCGGCTTCTCGCGTCGCCGACGCGGGCGTGGAGGCGGACCGTGTCGTCGCCGCCGGCGGCCGCGCTCACCCGGCCGCCGAAGCTCGGCGGAATGGAGCTGGAGACCAGGTTGAGCACCCCGCCGTTGGTGAAGGGGCCCTGGCGGACGGCGCTCGAGCCCTTGCGCACCTCGACCGCCTCCATGCGGCCGGCGGTCGGGAAGTAGTAGGCGGCCGGCGCCGAGTAGGGGGCGGGGGCGATCAGGACGCCGTCCTCGAGGAGCGTGATCTTCTGGCTGCGCTCCACCCCGCTGCCCCGCATGCCGATGTTCGGCCGCAGGCCGAAGCCCTCTTCCTCCTGCAGATTGACGCCCGGCACCTGGCGCAGGATGCGGTGGACGTCGGAGTGCTCCCGGACCCGGAGCTCCCGCGCGCCCAGATAGTCGGCCGAGCCGGGGATCCGGTCGACGCCGCCGGGTCCGCCCGTGACCAGCAGCCGCTCGAAGACCCGCGGCGGGGGCGCCACCGACCCGGCGGCCGGCGCGGGGTCGGGCGCTCCAGCGCCTTCCGTGGCGCCCTCGCGCGAGGCCGCCTCCGGCTCGGACCGCGGGGCCGACTCGTCACGCTCCTCGGCCCGGCCCGGCGGCGGGGCGGCGAGCGCCAGCGCCACCAGCGCCAGCGCCGCCGGCGCCAGCGGCCCCCGGGCCCGGGCGACCCCGTCTCGATGGCTTCGATGCGGCAAGTCTTCTCTCCCTTCGGACCGCCGGCGGCGGGCGGCCGTCGCGGTCCGGCGCGCCCTCAGGCCGTCGCCGGCACGGCTTCCGCCGCCGGCCGCTCGTCCGGATCCCGCTTGCAGGCCCGGCAGCAGCCGGAGATCTGCAGCGTCTGCTCCGACGGGTCGAAGCCGTGCGCCTTGCAGATCTCGCGCTGCAGGGCGCGGATCCCCGGGCTCACGAACTCGACCACCCGGCCGCACTCCCGGCAGACCAGGTGGTCGTGCCGCTGCCCCGGATGGAGGTGCTCGTACAGGTAGCGGTCGCGGCCCAGCCGGTACTTGCGAACGAGATCGCACTCGACGAGCAGGTCGAGGTTGCGGTAGACGGTCGCGCGGCTGATCTTCACCCCCCGCCGCTGCATCGCCGCGAGAAGGTCGTCCGCGTCTACGTGGCCGTGCTGGCGGAAGATCTCCTCGCACACCGCCAGCCGCTCCGCGGTCACGCGCCGGCCTCGCTTCCTCAGGTGCTCGAGGAAGATCTCTTTTTCGCGCTCGTTGTTCACGGGTGGCTTATTGAGACGCAATCTCAATACCGTTCGATCAATTCTGGACCGGTTCGGTCCAGATTGTCAACCGGGCGGAACGCCCGCCGCGACCGCCCCTGCCGGGCCGGCCCGCTGTGCTAGGATCCCGCCCCGCGCGACGTCCGATCCCCCCTGGCACCGGTCATCTTCCTCCCCCTCCGAGTCGAGGCCTCCCCCCCCAATGAACGAGAATGCGCGCCGACCGGTCTCGGACTTCCAGATCGCCTCCGAGCAGTTCGACATGGCGGCCGAGGCGATGGGGCTGGACGAGGAGTCGAGCGCCCTGCTCAAGACCCCCTTCCGCGAGATGCGGGTGGACGTGCCGATCCGCCTCGACGACGGCTCCGGGGTGATCTTCATCGGCTACCGGGTGCAGCACAACGGCGCCCGCGGTCCCTACAAGGGGGGCATCCGCTACCACCCCGAGGTGGATCTCTACGAGATCCGGGCGCTGGCGGCGCTGATGACCTGGAAGACCGCCCTGCTCGACATCCCCTTCGGCGGCGCCAAGGGGGGCGTCGCCTGCGTGCCCTGGCAGATGAGCGAGAACGAGCTCGAGCGCCTCACCCGCAAGTTCATCTCCCGGATCTCGATCATCCTGGGGACGAACCGGGACATCCCGGCCCCCGACATGTACACCAACTCCCAGACGATGGCCTGGATCATGGACGCCTACGGCCGCAAGTACGGCTACACGCCGGCCTGCGTGACGGGCAAGCCGATCGAGCTCGGCGGCTCGCAGGGGCGCGAGGCGGCCACCGGGCGCGGCGCGATCATCGTCCTGGCGGCGGCGGCGAAAGAGTGGGGCCAGGACGTCAGCGAATCGACCTGCGCCATCCAGGGCTTCGGCAACGTCGGCACCTTCGCCGCCCGCCATTTCCACGAGCTGGGCGGCAAGGTCGTCGCGGTCTCCGACATCGACGGAGGGCTCTACGACCCGGCCGGCCTCGACGTCCCCGCCCTGCTCGCCCACGTCAAGCAGAACCGGGGGGCGATCGCCGGCTTCCCGCAGGGCAAGAAGATCAGCAATCAGGGCCTGCTGGCGCTCGAGTGCGACTTCTTGATTCCCGCCGCGCTCGGCGGCGTCATCAACCGCAACAACGTCGACCAGATCCGGGCCCGCTTCGTGATCGAGGGCGCCAACGCGCCGACCACCCCCTACGCCTGCTCCAAGCTGCGCGAGCGCAAGGTCGTCGTGGTACCCGACATCCTGGTGAACGCGGGCGGCGTCACGGTCTCCTACTTCGAGTGGGTCCAGAACCTCCAGCAGTTCTTCTGGGACGAAGACCAGGTCAACCAGCAGCTCGAGAAGCGCCTGCACCGCGCCTGGGACTCGGTGCTGGAGGTGGCGCGCGAGCGCGAGATCGATCTGCGGCGCGCGGCCTACATCATCGCGATCGATCGGGTGGCGCGAGCCGAGCGGCTGCGCGGCTTCGAGTAGCATCGCCTCCATGGCGACGCCCGGCCCGTCGGAAGAGCGTGGCCGCGAGGAGAGCCCGCGGCCGGAGGCGCGGCGCACCGCCCGGCCCCACCTGCCCAACCTGCCGCTGGGAGTCCGGGTCGTCCTGTTCGTGATCGGCTGGACCCTGGTCGCGATCGGCGTCGCCGGGCTGGCGCTGCCCGGCATCCAGGGCATCCTGACGCTCCTCGCCGGCGCGGCGGTCCTGTCGCTGGTGAGTCAGACGGCCCACCGCGCGCTGGAGAAGACCCTCGGGCGCTGGCCCCGGGTCTGGGCCCGCATCGACGCCTTCCGCCGCCGCATTCACGACCGCCTCCACCGCGGCCGCGGCGGCGACGGGGAGTCGCCCTAGCTTCGGAAGGGTCCGCTCAGCGCTGGTCGATCGGAACGAACTGGCGCTCCTTCGCTCCGGTGTAGACCTGGCGCGGGCGGTGGATGCGGCCCTTCGGATCGTCCCGCATCTCCTTCCAGTGGGCGATCCAGCCGGGCAGCCGGCCGAGCGCGAACATCACCGTGAACATGTTCGTCGGGATGCCCATCGCCCGGTAGAGGATGCCGCTGTAGAAGTCGACGTTGGGGTAGAGCTTGCGCTCGACGAAGTACTCGTCGCTGAGCGCGATCTCTTCCAGGTTGCGGGCGATCTCGAGCAGCGGGTCGTCGACCCCCAGGCTCTCGAGCACGTTGTCGGCGGCCTTCTTGAGCAGCCTCGCCCGCGGGTCGTAGTTCTTGTAGACCCGGTGGCCGAAGCCCATCAGCCGGAACTCGCTGTCCTTGTCCTTGGCGAGATCGACGTACTTGCGGTAGTTGCCCTCGTCGTTGCGGATCATCTGCAGCATCTCGATGACCTTCTGGTTGGCGCCGCCGTGGAGCGGGCCCGAGAGCGCGTTGATCCCCGCCGAGATCGAGGCGAAGAGGTTGGCCTCGCTGCTGCCCACCATGCGCACCGTCGAGGTGCTGCAGTTCTGCTCGTGGTCGGCGTGGAGGATGAGCAGCATGTTGAGCGCGTCGTTGACCACCTCCGGGACCTCGTAGGGCTCCGCCGGCACCGCGAACATCATGTGCAGGAAGTTCTGGGTGTAGGAGAGGTCGTTGCGCGGATAGACGAACGGCTGGCCGATCGACTTCTTGTACGAGAAGGCGGCGATGGTGATCGCCTTGGCCAGCAGCCGGATGATGTTGAGGTTGACGTCCTTGTCGGTGCGGGTGTCCCGGTAGTAGGTCGAGAGCGAAGCCACCATCGAGGAGAGGATCGCCATCGGATGGGCGGTCAGCGAGTAGCCCTCGAAGAACTTCTTCATGTCCTCGTGGATCAGCGTGTGCAGATTGAGGGTGCGCCGGAACTCCTCGAACTGCGTGCGGGTGGGAAGCTCGCCGTAGATCAGCAGGTAGGCGACCTCCAGAAAGCGCGCCGACACCGCCACCTGCTCGATCGGATAGCCCCGGTAGCGCAGGATGCCCTGCTCGCCGTCGATGAAGGTGATGGCGCTGGCGCACGAGCCGGTGTTGGCGTAGCCCGGATCGAAGGTGATCGCCTTGGAGGTGCCGCGCAACGCGGAGATGTCGATGCCGACCTCCCCTTCGCTGCCCACCGTGACGGGCAGCTCGTACTCCTGGCCTTCCAGAATCAGCTTCGCAGTGCTCATGAGTCACTCCACGACACTCTGTGTCTCCACAACCTCGAACCGATGTTCAGGAAACCGCGCGCTTGGCACGATTGTCGCCGCCAACGAGCGATCGGCCGCGGGAGAATTCTAACGCCCGCCCGACGCGCCGCGCAATGCGCCGGGAGACGGGGCCGGCCCCACCCAACGGGCGGGCTCCCGGCTCAGACGCCGCGCGCGTCGGCGCCCCAGAGGAGCTTGTGGAGCTGCAGGCCGAGGCGCACCGGCAGCCGGTCCCGGAGCAGCCAGCCGGCGAGGGTCGCCGGCTCGAGCTCTCCGAAGACCGGCGAGAAGTGCACCGGGCAGCGCTCGGCGAGGCGGCGCTCGAGCACCAGGTCCCGCGCCCAGCGGTAGTCCTCTTCGCCGGCGAGGACGAACTTCAGCTCGTCGCGCGCGGTGAGCAGCTCGAGGTTCTCCCAGCGGTTGTTCTCCGCCTCGCCGCTCCCCGGGCACTTGACGTCGAGGATCCGCCGCACCCGCGGGTCGACGCCGGAGATGTCGAGCCCGCCGCCGGTTTCGAGCAGGACTTCGAAGCCCCGCTCGCAGAGCTCGGCGAGGAGGGTCCGGCAGCCGGGCTGGAGGAGCGGCTCGCCGCCGGTCACCTCGACCAGCGGGCAGCCGAAGCCCTCGACCTCGGCGACCACCTCGGCCACCGTCCGCCAGTCGCCCTCGTAGAAGCTGTACTCGCTGTCGCACCAGCGGCAGCGCATCTGGCAGCCGGTGAGCCGCACCAGGACGCAGGGCCGGCCGGCGTGGGTCGACTCCCCCTGCAGGGAGTAGAAGATCTCGTTGATCTTGAGCCGCTCGCGGGCCGGCAGCGACGTCCGCGGATCGGGGCGGTCGGTCGCGGGCGGCGCGGGCGGCTGCGGCGAGCGCCGGGCGGTCATCGCCCCGGCTCGAAGATCGCGCAGGCGCCCTCGTTCTCCCAGACCTCGACGCGGCGCACCCTGACGCGCCCCTCGCCCAGCCGCTTCTCGATCTCGCGGAACACGTGCTCGCTCAAGAGCTCGGCCGTCGTGTTGCGCTCGTCGAAGGGGGGGATCTCGTTGATCACCCGGTGGTCGAACGGCGCCACGACCTCCTCGGTCAGCGCCTTGAGGTCGGCGAAGTCCATGACCATGCCGAGCGCGTCCAGCTCCGCCGCCGCCAGGTGCACCCGCACCCGGTAGTTGTGCCCGTGCAGCCGCTCGCACCCCCCCCGGTGGCCGCGGATCGAGTGCGCGGCGGAGAAGGTGAAGTCCTTGAAGATCGTGTACATCGGCTCGCCAGCCCGGCTAGGGGCGCCGCCGGCCGGCCCCTTCGCGGGCCAGAATGTACTCCACCGTCGGCGGCAGGCCCTCGTCCAGGGTGCGCGGCGACCAGTCCAGCTCGCGCCGCGCCTTGGCGTCATCGAAGATCCAATCGCGGGACAGGCTGCGGATCTGGTCGCGCACCAGCGGCGAGCGGCGGCCGCGAAGGCGGTAGAGCGGCGCCGTCGCCAGGGCGAGCAGGCCCGCCACCCCGGGCGAGAGCCGCAGGCGCGGCGTCCGCACCCCGCCCAGGCCGCAGACCTTTCGCACCACCTCGCCGACCGCGGCCACCTCGCCGGTCAGGAGATACCGAGCGCCCGGCCGCGAGCGCTCCATGATCCGCACCATGCCCTCGACCAGGTCGTCGAGGAAGATCCAGCTCGCCCGCCGGTCGGCGCCCACCACCGCGGGCAGCCGGCGCAGCAGCAGCAGCCGCAGCAGAGAGTTGGCGCCCTGCTTCTTGCCGGGGGGGCCGTAGACCAGGCTCGGGTAGACCGTGTTGACCCGCAGGCCGCGCTCCGCCCAGGAGTCGATCGCCCTCTCGCCGGCCCGCTTCGTCGCGCTGTAGCGGCTCGGCATCGGCAGGATCGGCGGCGACTCCTCGGTGGAGGCCGGCCCGTTGTTCGCGCTTCCGCCCCACACCGCGATCGACGAGACGGCGAGCAACCGGCCGACGCCCAGCTTGTACGCGAGCGAGGCGACGTGCTCGCTCCCTTCGACGTTCACCCGGCCCATCCGGTCGGCCGGCGAGGCGAAGTCGAGCTCGGCGGCGGCGTGGACGACCCAGTCGGCCCCCGACATCCCCTCGCGCATCGAGGCCCGATCGGTGAGGTCGCCCGGGAAGAGCGCCACCCCCAGAGCTTCCAGGGCCTCGGTGCGGCTGGTGGGGCGGACGAGCGCCCGCAGCTCGTGCCCGTCGGCGGCGAGCCGCCGGCAGAGCGCGGTGCCGATGTAGCCGGTGGCGCCGGTCAGGTAGATGCGCATTCTCGGGTGCCGGCGCCCGCGCTCCGCCCGCCCGTCGGGCGAAGCGGCGCCGGGCTAGAGCGCCGAAGCGGATGGCGCTCGCGCCCGGAAACAGCCACTCCCGCCAGGGATTCGGCCAGGGCGAAACGCTTCACTTCGAGACCTCCTCGGCGTCGGCGGCCGGCAGCGGAGAGCATACCGTTCGCCGCCCCGGCGACCGAACTTGCGCCTCATTTGCGGCCCCGTTCCCCCCCGCCCGGGGGAATCCCGATCCCCGCCGGCCGCGTTATATACACATGCGGCGGGTCGTACGTGGGAGTTGAGCCCGCCGCCGGAGCCCGGCTCCGCAACCCTCTTCCATCAACTCCCTCTCCTCCCCCCGTGCCGACCCCTCCACGGCACGGGGTTTTTGTCGCTCCCCGGCGGCCGCAGCCGGCTCAAAGCAGCTGCCGCAGCACGTATTGCAGGATCCCCCCGTGGCGGTAGTAGAGGGCCTCCTGCGGGGTGTCGAGCCGCACCCGGGCCCGGAACGCGGTCTCGCCGCCTCCGTCCGCGCGCGCCACGACGTCCACCTCGAGACCCTTGACGAAGCCGCCGGCGAGCCCCTCCGCCAGGCCGGAGACCGCGTAGACCTCGTGGCCGGTCAAGCCGAGGCTCGCGGCCGACTCCCCGTTCCCGAACTCGAGCGGTAGGATGCCCATGCCGATGAGGTTGGAGCGGTGAATGCGCTCGTAGCTCGCCGCCACGACGGCCTTCACCCCCAGCAGCGCCGGCCCCTTGGCGGCCCAGTCGCGGGACGAGCCGGTGCCGTACTCCTTGCCCGCCAGGATGACCAGCGGCACCCCCTCCTCCCGGTACCTCTCGGCGGCGTCGAAGATGGTCATCGGCACCTCGTCCGGCAGGTGCAGCGTGAATCCCCCTTCGAGGGAAGGCACCAACCGGTTGCGGAAGCGCACGTTGGCGAAGGTGCCGCGCATCATCACCTCGTGGTTGCCGCGCCGCGAGCCGTAGGAGTTGAAGTCCTTCGGGGCCACCCCGCGCTCGATCAGGTACCTGCCGGCGGGGCTGTCGGCCTTGATCGCGCCGGCGGGCGATAGGGGGTCGGTGGTGATCGAGTCCCCGTCGAGGGCCAGCCCCCGGGCGCCCTCCAGGTCCTCGACCGGCCGCGGCTCCCGCGGCAGGTCCGCGAAGTAGGGCGGCCGCTTCACGTAGGTGGAGTCGGGCGCCCAGGC
>JBFJMD010000014.1:0-15456 GCA_041634115.1 Thermoanaerobaculia bacterium
CCGACGCTGGCGGTGAGCCTGCCGCGGCCGGGGCCGCAGCCGGGGCCGCTGTCGGCGATCCGGGTCGGCATCGCCGACGCCAACAGCGGCATCGCGCCGGGGAGCCTGTCGATCGTCGCCGACTTCCCGGTCGCCGGCCGCAGAGGCGGCGACGAGCTCGCCGACCTCGCCGTGGAAGACGACGACGGCGTGTGGACGATCCGGCTCGCTCGGCCGCTCGGCCGGCCGGGGCCGCCGGCGCGCGGCCGCCTCACCGTCCGGGTCGCCGACCGCCAGGGCAACTGGACCGCCGTCGAGCGCACGTTCAGCGTCGGTGCGTCCGACGAGCTGTGGGCGCGCCGGGCCCCGGGCGCCGCGGGCTCCGCCGCCGCCGCCCAGGGCGCCGGCCGCCGCTAGCGGGTCGGGCTCAGCCCGATCTGCCCGCCTCGACCGCGCTCTCTCGCGCGGGCCGCTCGATGACTTCGGCGATCTGGTAGTCGCGGATCGACCGCGCGTGGGTGAAGATGATGATCTCGCCGATCAGGCCGAGCGACAGGGTCTGGATCCCCAGCACCATCAGGAGCACGCCGAGGAGCAGCAGCGGCCGCCCGGCGATCGGGCCCAGCCCCAGCAGCCGGTAGATCCCCAGGTAGAGGGTGATGCCGGCTCCCACCGACGACAGCGCCAGCCCCAGCAGCCCGAAGAAGCGCAGCGGCCGGCGGGTGAACTTGACCAGAAAGAAGATCGTCAGCACGTCCAGCAGGCGCTTGAGATAGACCGCGACGCCGTAGTAGCGGGTGGCGAGGTCCTCGGACCGCTGGCCCAGCGGCAGCTCCACGGCGCGGAAGCCGCGGTGGTGGGCGAGCACCGGCAGGAATCGGTGGAGGCCGCCGTAGATCTGGATCTCCTCCGCCACCTGCCGCCGCATCACCCGGAAGCCGCAGCTCACGTCCCGGAAGCGGGTCGAGGTCAGCGCGCCGACCAGCCGGTGGAAGAGCCCGGTCTGGAGGCGGTTGAAGAGGGTGTCCCGGCGCGGGTGCCGGCGGCCGGCGACGAGGTCGGCGCCCTCTTCGAGCGCCGCCAGCGCCGGGCCGAGCCCGCTGGGCTCGACCTGGAAGTAGGCGGCCGCGGTGACCACGATCCCGCCGCGCGCCCGCTCCAGGCCCACCGTAAGCGCGCTCGACTCACCGAACGTGCCGCCGAGCAGGACCAGGGTCACGTCGTGCTCGGTCTCGGCCTGCAGCCGGCGCAGCTCGGGCAGCACTTCGCGCTCCCGGTAGTCGACGACGAAGATCGCCTCGAAGCTGCGGCCCAGGGCGACGAGCTCGGCGGCGTACTCCTCGAAGAGCCGCCGCAGGTCGCCGTGGCGCTCGACCACCGGCACGATCAGCGAGATCTCCGGCGCCGCGCGGGTGGTCGCGACGCTCACGCCCGGGCCCGCCTTTCGACGGTGGTCAGGATCGGCTCGGTCTCGCGAAAGTCGCCGAAGCGCACCACCAGCTCGGCGAACATGCCGACGAGCAGCAGGTGGAACGCGGCGAAGACCAGGAGGACGGTGATCGAAGGGACCACGATCGGGAAGCCGTCCCCGGTCGCCGTCGCGTAGAGGTAGACGCTCGCCGCGGTGGTGGCGAGCGCCGCCGTTGCGTAGGGAAAGCCGAGGATCGCGAACCAGGCGGCGGGGTGGGTGGCGAAGCGCAGGAGCATCTTGATCGTCAGCAGGTCGAGCATCACCTTCCAGATCCGCGACAGGCCGTACTTGCTGCGGCCGAAGCGGCGCGGGCGGTGGCGGACCTCGATCTCCCGGTAGCGGCAGCCGGAGAGCGACAGCATGGGGGCGAGGAAGCGGTGCATCTCGGAGTACAGACGCGCCCGCTTCACCACCTCGCGCCGGTAGGCCTTCAGGGTGCAGCCGTTGTCGTGCAGGCGGACGCCGGTCAGGCGGCCGATCAGCCAGTTGGCGACGATCGAGGGCAGCCGGCGGGTCAGCGCGCTTTCCTGGCGCTCTTTGCGCCATCCCGAGACCACGTCGTAGCCCTGCTCGACCAGCTCCAGCAGTCGGGCGATGTCCGCGGGGTCGTTCTGGAGGTCGCCGTCGAGGGTGACCACGACCCGGCCGCGGGCGCGGTCGAAGCCGGCCTGGATCGCGGCGGTCTGGCCGTAGTTGCGTCGAAAGCGCAGGGCCACCACCCGCGGGTCGCGGGCGCAGATCGCCCGCAGGCGCTCGCCGGTGCCGTCGGTGCTGCCGTCGTCCACGAAGATCAGCTCGCAGCGCCCGGGGAGTCCGGCGAGCGCCGCGTCGAGCTCGGCGTGGAGCGGCTCGACGTTCTCGGCCTCGTTGAAGACCGGCACCACGACGGAGAGCTCGAGCCCGGCGTCCTCGCGGCTCACAGGCCCAGCACCTCGCGGACGGTGGTGAAACGGTAGCGGCCGAAGAGCGCCTCGAGGCGCTCCTCCGTGCGATGCAGGTTGCGGTAGTGGCGAAGGCGGGTCAGCGGTCCGGCCGGCTGGCGCGGCTGGTCCGGGTCGATCTCCCAGGGATGGAGATAGACGATCGCCGGCCGCCTCTCGACCTCGTTGACGCGCCGCATGCCCCACAGGATGTACCACAGCGGAAGGTGTCGCAGGTAGCCGCCGCCGACGAAGGGCAGGTTGAGCCCCGCCAGCCGCACCGTGGAGATCGGCGCCTCGACGAGCGCCGCCCCGTCGTCGGCGCGGATCGTCCAGGGGAAGCGGGGCGCTCGGGGGACGCCGTAGCGGTCGTGGTGGATGGGGAAGATGCTCGAGTCGTAGCGGAAGCCCTCTTCGAGCAGCACCTCCATCGCCCACATCGTCTCCTCGACGATCGAGTAGTTGGGCGCGCGGTAGCCGATGACCTCGACGCCGGCGATCTGCTCGACGATGTCCTTCGTCCGCCGCACGTCGGCGCGAAACTCCCGGGGCGTCAGCGAGGTCACGCACCGGTGGTCGTAGCCGTGCACCGCCAGCTCGTGGCCGGCGGCCAGGGCGTCGCGGACCAGGCGCGGCCGGCGCTCGGCCACCCAGCCGAGCAGGAAGAGGGTGGACCGCACCCCGTGGCGCTCGAAGATCTCGAGCAGCCGCCGCATGTTGCGCTCGACCCGGAGCTCGAAGCCGTCCCAGTCGCGGCGGTCGACGACATTCTCGAGTGCGGCGACCTGGAAGTAGTCCTCCACGTCCACGGAGAAGGCGTTGAGCGGGGCGGCGCCGGGCGCTCGCTTCAACGCGACGCTCCCTCGCCGGCCGGCCGCCGCCACCAGGGGACCTCCGGCAGCCTGGCGGTCTCGAGCGACAACTCGACGTCGGCCGGCTGCCGGGCGACGACCTCGAGACAGACGCTCATCGCGACCAGGTGGTAGAAGAGGTCGAAGTAGGCCATGTCCAGCAGCAGGCTGCCGACCGAGTAGGCGACGATGGAGACCTGCAGCATGCGGGCGTGGATCGCGACCCAGGGATCGCCGCGCGCCGCCGCCAGCCGCTGGAGCTGCCACAGGCTGGTGAAGATCAGGCCCAGAAAGATGGCGATGCCGGGCAGCCCGCTCTCCGCGAGGACCTGGAAGTAGGAGCTGTGGGCGACCCGCGTGTACTCGGCGCTGTCGTACCGGCGGTAGACGACCATGAAATTGCGCGGCCCGACGCCGATCACCGGATGGTCGAGAAACACCCGCCAGGCGACGCCCCACGCGCGCATCCGACCCATCGCCGAGGCGTCTTCCTGATACTCGGTGATGGTCGAGGCCCGGTTGAGGTAGGCCTGCTCGACGCTCGGCGGGGTGACGTAGAGAAAGCCCACCAGGCCGACGGCGAGGACGAGGCCGGCGAGGATCGGACGCCGCGTCCGCCAGACCAGCAGCGCGCCGACCACGCCGAGGGTGAGCAGACCGCCGCGGGAGAAGGTGCACAGGATGGTCAGCAGGCTGAGCGCGGCGGCGGCGAAGGCGGCCGCCCGCAGCCAGATCTGGCGCTCCGCCAGCCCGACGCCGACGAGCAGCGGCAGGCCCATGTTGAGGCCCAGGGCGAAGCTGTTTCGGTCCTGCATGAAGCCCCCGGGACCGGCGAGGAACTCGGCGCCGCCGTTGAGGATGGCGAAGAAGCCGTACTTCGCCCCGAGCAGGCCGAGCGAGAACGCGATCACCAGGAAGAGCGCGCGAAACCGGGCGCGGCTGCGCACGATGCCGGTCGTCAGCACGCAGATCAGGGCGACCTTGACGAACTGCGTGCTCCACTTCTCGGAGAGCCCCGGCATGACCGCAGTCTCGGAGGTGATCTTGAACCAGAGCGCCAGCGCCATGATCAGCGCCGTCCGCGCCTTGAGCGTCAGCAGCCGCTCCCGGCCGAGGGCCAGGGCGAGCCCGGCGAGCGTCGCCAACGCCACGTGCATCGACAGGCGGTGCGAGCCGATCTCCCAGGCGATGTCCTGCGGCCGCATGTAGGCCAGCCAGGAGAAGACGGCGAGGCCGATGAAGGGCCGGAACAGCACCAGCGGCAGGCTGCCGTAGACCACCGCGAGGACCAGCAGGTCACGCACGCGCGATCTCCCCGGCGGCGGGCGCCCGCTCCGGCGGCGCGCTCCGGGCCTCGCCGCGGACGAGCCGCTCGAGCCTCTCTTCGAATCGCCCGACCGAGTCCTCCCAGCGGAAGCCCGCCGCCGCCCGCTCGCGGCCGGAGCCGCCGATGCGGGCGCGCAGCTCGCCGCTTGCCAGCAGCCGCCGCAGGGCGGCCTCCAGCTCCTTGTCGTCTCGCGCCACCAGCAGGTCCCGTCCCGCCTCGAGGCCGGCGTCGGCGAGGCCTTCCATGACCCGCGCGCTGCACACCACGGGCAGCCCCGCCGCCATCGCCTCGATCACCTTCATCTGGACGCCCTGGGCGACCCGCAGCGGCGCCACGAAGACCTGCGCCGCCGCCAGATAGGGGGCAATCTCGGGCACCTCCCCGGTCACGGTCACCCCGGGAATCCCGGCCAGGGCGCGGACCCGCCGGGTCGGCGACCGGCCGACGACGAGAAGCTCGAGGTCGGGGTGCTCGCGCCGCAGCCGCGGAAAGACGCGCTCTGCGAAGCGGGCGATGCCGTCCACGTTCGGAAGGTAGTCCATCTGGCCGGTGAAGAGAAGGCGCGGCCGGCGCGGCGAGGGCCCCTCGCCGGCCCCCTCCGGCCGGCGCGGCGAGCCCACCCGGAAGACCTCGACGGGCGCGGCGGGCGCGGCGGCGAGCAGCAGGCGCCGCTCGCGCTCGGTGGTGACCAGGACGAGGTCGAAGTGCGAGCCCAGGACGCGCTCCAGCGCCCGCATGCGGCGAGCCTCCAGCCGGTAGACGAGGCTCTTCGGCCCGGAGCTGATGGCGGCGAGCTGCGCCCACTTCTCGGAGTCGACGTCCACCAGGTCGACCACCCGGCGCACACCCGGAATCCGCGCCGCGTACGGAGTCATCGCGGCCGTATAGGCGATGACGGCGTCGAATCGCCGCTCGCCCGAGAGCTGGCGCACCCGGGCGGCCATGCGCGGCGAGCCGAACCAGGCCAACGTCAGCGGGCGCGGCCCGAGGGCCGCGAGCGCCGCCCGCAGGCGCGAGGCCCAGGGGCGGAGCGGGAAGATCTCGACCCCGGCGCAGCGCTCGGTGAGCTCCGGGACCGGCCCCCCCTCGCCCGGCCCGGCGAGCGCCAGCAGGTGCACCTCGTGCCGCGCGGCGAGGCGCCGCAGCACTTCGTAGGCGCGCACCTTCTCGCCCTTGGTGGGGGGGAACGGGACGCGATGGCTGAGGTACAGGAGCTTCATCGAAGCTCCGCGGGCGCGCGGCCCCTCAGCGGGCACCCCGACCGAAGAGGACGATGCGGATGGTGCTCAGCAGGATCGAGAAGTCGAGAAAGACCGAGAGGTTCTTGATGTAGTAGAGGTCGTAGCGCAGCTTCTCCTCGGACTCTTCGATCGAGGAGGCGTAGGGCGCCTTGATCTGCGCCCAACCGGTGATGCCGGGCCGCACCACCAGGCGCTGGGGGTAGAGGGGGAAGATCTCGGTGAGCTGATCCACGAACGGCTTCTGCTCGGGCCGCGGTCCGACCAGGCTCATGTCGCCGACGAGCACGCTCCAGAGCTGCGGCAGCTCGTCGATGCGCATCCGCCGCAGCCAGCGGCCGACGCGAGTGACGCGGGGATCGTCCTCCTGCGCCCAGAGCGCCTCGTCCCCGAAGTCGGCGCCGTCGGCCATCGAGCGGAACTTCCAGAGGGTGAACAGCCTGCCGCCGCGGCCGACGCGCTCCTGCCGGAAGAGAACGGGCCCGCGGGAGTCGAGCGGGATGGCGACGGCGGCCAGCAGCATGATCGGCGCGGCGACGAGCAGGCTCGCCGAGGCCACCGCGAGATCCAGCAGCCGCTTGAGCACCAGCGTCGATTGCGAGACGACGAAGCCGGTCGAGAAGATCAGCCAGGACTTGACCCGCATGCCCTCGAGCTCGATCTTGCCGGTGAGGCGCTCGTAGTAGTCGGAGCTGCGCTCGACCGGAATGCCCGAGGTCTTGCACTCCAGCAGCGAGTCGAGGCTGATCCGGCCGCGGTTGTCCTGCTGGGCGACGACGACCCGGGTCGCCTGGTGCTCGCGGGCGAGGCGCAGGGTGTCGGCGGTGGTGCCGATCACTCGCGGGTTGACCAGGCTCACCCCCTGCAGATCGGGACGGTCGTCGACGAAGCCGACGACGTGGTAGCCGAGGTGCTCGCGCTCGAGGATCTCGCGCGCCAGGTACTGGGCGGCCAGGTCGCTGCCGACGATCAGGACACGCTCGGTGAAGAGCTTGCGCTTCAGGATCCAGTCGAGGAGCAGCCGCCAGATCGACAGGAAGGCCGCCGCGAAGGCGATCGAGATCGCGAAGACGCCGCGGCCGGTCCAGACTCCCGGAAAGATGTAGTAGACGCCCCACAGCGAGGGCACCGCGATGCTGAGCGCCCGCAGCAGCAGGATGCCCTGGCGGCGGGCGTCCATCGGCTCCTGGAAGTCGTACAGGCCGCAGGCGTAGAGGCTCAGCAGCACGGCCGCCGCGAAGGTCCCGGCCCGCACCATGAACTCCTCGGGCGAGAACAGGGACTCGGCGGCGGCGGAGAAGCGCAGCCGGAAGGCGATCGAGACCGCGGCGACGAGAAGCCCCGCTTCCACCGCCAGACAAGCGGAGGAGACCAGCGACCAGTGGCGGCTGAAGAGCTTGAACACGCTCCGGGTCCTCGGGGCGGCGGCCCCTTCTCAGTCCTCGAGCCGGCCGCCCGGCGGCGGCTCCGCGGCGTCGCCGGCCTCCGTCTCGTCGGAATCGGCGGGAGGCGATGCGGCGGGGGAGGCCGGCTCGGCCTCCGCGGGAGCCGCCTCCTCGTCCCCGGCGGCGGGCGGGGCGTCGGCCGTGCTCGCCGCGTCCTCCTCGGCGGCGGCCTCGGCGGGCGGCTCGGCGGCCGGCTGCTGCTGGGCGGCGGCCTCGGCGGGCGGCTCGGCGGCGGCTTGCGGGGGGGACTCCGCGGCCGGCTGCGGCTCGGCGGCGGCTTGCGGGGGGGACTCCGCGGCCGGCTGCGGCTCGGCCGCGGCGGCCGGGGGCTTCGCGGCGGCGGCGGCCGGCGCGGGCCGGCTCGTCCGACCGGGCGCCGCGGCCGGCGGGGCCGCGGGCTCGTCGGCGCCCGCCGTGCGCGGGCTGTCGAGCGACCAGCGATAGTGGGCCACGATCGGCCACATCGTCAGCAGGTCCCCCTCGCCGGGCTTGCCGGAGAAGGTCCCGTCGGCGCGGAAGTGGTAGAGCACCATCGGCCGCAGGTCGGTCGCCCGCCGGTCGGAGATCAATCCGATGCGGTCGGGAATCTCGAGCCGATTGGTGACCCAGATGACGACGTCTCCCGGGCGCCAGTCGTTCAAGTCCGGCGGCACCGTGATCGCGTTGCGGCGGAAGAAGACGTGCAGGTTGCGGGTGCGCCGGTGGTCGATGCTCGGATCGCTCTCGGTGATCCCGTAGTCCCCCGGGGCCCGCGCGATGTCCTCGTGGACGAGCTGCTGGAGGTCGATTCCGGCGTTGCGGAAGGCGCGCACGACGAGGTCGGCGCCGGAGCCGCGCTGGCGGCCGGGGTCGCCGCCCGGGTAGTCGATGCGGACGTAGGAGTCGTCGAATTCCGCCTCCTCGGCGACCGCGAGGCGCGCGCCCTCGACGATGCGCTCGCCGAGCACCCGCTCCAGGTCCGAGGCGGAGGTCGCGACGGCTTCCGCGGTCGAGGAACGCGCCTCCTCGGGCCGCGCCGCTTCGTCCGGCCCCGCGGAGCTGCGGAGCCAGAGGAGACCGAGGGCCACGGTGAGCAGCAGGGCGGCGCCGGCGCCGAGGACCCAGGCCCGCCTGCGGCGCTCGACCGGAGGCTGCTCGTCGTCCTCGGACTCCCCTTCCCCCAACAACTCCGGCTCGGGGGCCACCTCTTCCGGGGTCCCATAGGCGTAGTAGGCGTACCCGCCGCCGTTGCGGCCGCGGGTGCCGTTGAGGGCCATGCCGACGACCTTCGCCGGGCCCAGGGTGGAGAGGACCTCTTCGATCGCCTTCTTCTTGGTGCGGCCGGCGCGCACGACCAACAGCGTGCCGTCCGCCGCGGAGGCCAGCGCGCGGCCGCTCGCGAGCACGAACGGGGGGGAGTCGAGCACCACGACCTCGTAGTTCGACCGCATCTCGGCGATCAGCTCGCTCATCCGGCGATGGGCCAGCAGGTTGCCGACCCTGCCCTGGGCTCCGGCCGGCAGCAGGTCGAGGCCGGCGCCCCAGATCGGGACCGTCGCGTCGCGCAGCGCGCCGCCCTCTTCGATGAGCTGGCACAGGCCGGGCTCCTGCGACTCGAGCTCGAGGTAGCGGGAGAGGGAGGGCTTCCACAGGTCGGTCTCGACCAGGAGCACCCGGCGCTCCCCCTCCTGCGCCAGGGTCAGCGCCAGGTTGAGGCTGGTGAGGGTCTTGCCGGCGCCCGGATCGGGGCTGGTCACCGCCAGCGCGTAGCCGCCGTCGGCTGCCGCGGCCTGGACCGCCTCGTCGACCTGGAAGGCGAGCGTGCGCAGCTGTTCGGCGGCGAAAGACGGCGCCGGCAGCTCGGAGTAGATCACCGGCATGTCGGGGCGCAGGCGCGCCCGCCGCGAATGCCGCTCCGAGTCGCGCGATCCCTTCACGCCGTCGTCCTCCGCGGCTCTTCGCTCCGCGGCTCCGGGGACCTCTGCCGGACGCGGATCATCGGCACGGTGGCCAGGATCTTGACCCCGGGGAAGGCCTTCTGCAGAGACTCGGCGTCGAGATAGGTCTGGTCCATCTCCTCGCGCAGCACCACCAGGCCGAGGCCGACGACGAAGCCGGCGCCGAACCCGAGGGTCAGCAGGAAGAAGCGGTTGGGGGCGAAGGGCGCCTTGGGCGGCAGCGCCCGCTCGAGGATCCGGAACTGCTCGCTCTGGCGGCTCTTCTCCAGGTTCTCGGCCAGTCTCGCGTCGAGGCGTTTGCGCAGCAGCGAGTTGTAGGAGTCCTTCAGGTTGTCGTAGTCGCGCGTCAGGCTGAGCAGCTCCTGCTCGATGCGCGGGCTAATCTCGATGCGGCGCTGATAGAGCTCGATCTCGTCCAGGATCCTGCCCCGCTCGTCCTCGAGGCGCCGGATATCCATCAGGACGGCCTGCAGCTCGGGCCCCACGGGGCCCGGGCCGGTCTCGCCGCCGGCCGCCGCCTGCCGCTCGAGAGTCTCGATCTCCTTCTTCAGCCTCACCATGTCGGGATGGCGGCTGGTGTAGCGCGAGCTCATGCGGGCGTACTCCAGCCGCAGCTCCTCGAGCCGGGTGCGCGTCCGCGGCTGCGCGAGGGCGCTCTCGCCGGCCGCCTCGGCCTCCTTCTCGAGCAGCAGCTTGCGGACCTCGGCGTTCTCGATCGAGTCGAGGTTGATGTCGAGCTTCGTCTGCTGCAGCGCGATCGCCCGCAGGTTGGTTTCCCTCTGCTCCGGGAGCAGA
This sequence comes from Thermoanaerobaculia bacterium, assembly GCA_041634115.1. Classification (GTDB taxonomy): domain Bacteria; phylum Acidobacteriota; class Thermoanaerobaculia; order Multivoradales; family JAHEKO01; genus JBFJMD01. Next base: position 9,964 of record JBFJMD010000014.1, read on the forward strand.
CCGTCGTTGCGCAGACGGAAGCGGGCCACCCGCGCTTCCTGCTCCTCCAGCTGGGCCTTGGTCTCCTCGAGCTCGGCCTCCAGGAAGTCGGAGGTGCTCTGCGCCTGGCCCTCGCGCAGCGCCAGGTTCTGCTCGATGAAGCGCTCCGCGATCACGTTCGCCGTTTCGGCGGCGACGTAGGGATCGGCGGCCTTGAAGTAGATCCGGAAGATCGTCGAGCTCTGCACCTGGAGGGTGAGCGAGCGGCGGGCGCGGCCGATCGCCTGGTCCACCAGACCCCGGCTCACCAGTTCGGGGTAGAGGTTCATCTCGGTGACGAGCCGCTCGAGGTTCTCGCGACTGGTGATCTGCTGCTCGATCGTCTGCAGCCGCTCGCTGAGGGTCGACGTCACCGTCGCCTTGACGTAGGCCGAGGGGATCCGCTGCGACTCGACGAGGATGAGCGTGCTGGCGCGGTAGGTGGCGGGAAGCACCCGCGCCGCGACGGCGCCCGCGAGGAGGCCGGCGACGGTCGGCACCAGGATCCACAGCTTCCGGCGCCAGACCAGCTTCGTAATCTCGATCGGGCTCAAGGCCTTCATCGATCTCCCTTTCGCCGGATGCAAGCCGCCTCGCGGGTCGAGGGGCCGCCGCCGGCCACCTCCGGCCCGTTCGAGGCGGCGAAGCTCGGGGCTCGCCGGTTCACCGACCGGTCCGGCAGCCCGGCGCGAGAATCTCCTGCACGTTCTCGATCGACGGAGACTCTCCCGGGATGCGGATCCTCCTGGGATTGCCGGAACGGGGCATGGTGATGGATGGCACGAGAATGTCTATGACCCTGCATTCGCCATTATTCCGCAGTGTCGAAACGCCTGTCAAATAGAGGTATTCAAATCGGTTTCCGACGTCTTGACGGCCCGTTAACATGGTCTATAATGCCGTTAGTTCCCGGGATTTGCTGACTCCTTGGAGATGGCGGGAACCACTGGCGGCCGGCCGTTCAGAGGAGAGTTCCGATTCCGCTTCGCCATGTCTCGACCGCTACGCATCCTGCTGAGGTGCGCCGTTTTCGGAGTCCTCGCGCTGCCCCCACTCGCCACAGCCCAGACGGCCCAGGAAGTCGGGGAGGCCCAGGAGCCGGCGGCGAGCGGCGGCGACGGCGAGACGAACGGTGGCGGCTACGTCATCGGGGTCGGCGACGTCCTCGGCATCTCGGTGTGGAAGAACCCGGAGCTCCAGGTCACCGTCCCGGTCCGCCCGGACGGCAGGATCTCGGTGCCGCTGGTCGGGGATCTCGAGGTGGTGGGCCTGGCGCCGAGCCGGGTGCAGGAACAGCTGCAGAGGGCCTACGAGCAGTTCATCACCGCTCCCGGGGTCTCCGTCGTCGTCACCGAGATCAACTCGCGCAAGGTCTTCATCCTCGGAGAGGTGCTCAACTCGGGGGTCTACGACATCCTGCAGCCGACCAAGCTGATGCAGGCGCTGGCGATGGCCGGCGGCCTGACCGAGTGGGCGAAGGAAGACCAGGTGATCGTCCTCCGCGACGACGGGGCGACGCAGCGGCGATGGAGGCTGAGCCTCAAGGCGATCACCTCGGGACGCTCGCCCGAGGACAACTTGCTGCTGCTGCCCGGGGACACGGTCATCGTCCCCTGAGGGGGGCGCCGGGGAGGGCCAGGGTCGCGTGGTGAGCCGATTCGGAACTTCGAAGCCCGTGGTCGCCGCGGTCGCTGCGGTCGCTGCGATCGTCGCCGTGGCCGCCCTCGCGGAGCCCGCCCTCGCCCAGCGCTTCTACTTCACTCCCGAGGTCAAGGTCGAAGTCCAGTACACCGAGAATCCGACCTTCCGGGGGACCGGGCCCACCGAGACCGACACCGTGGCCCGGCTCGTGCTCACCCTGCCGGTGCGCCGGGATTTCCGGCTCGGCGGCAGCATCGAAGCGATCTACTCCCCGGCGATCCAGCAGTACCGCCGCTCCGAAGACCTGGACAACATCTCGCACCGGTTCCGGCTCACCTACGTCGCCCGCACGGCGCCCCACACCGACCTCTCGGTCTTCGGCGCCTACACCCGGTCGCAGGAGCAGGGGCGCGTGCGCAGCTTCGAGGACATCGACCTGTTCCTGGGGAAGCGCCTGGACCGGGAGATCTACCGGGCCGGAGTCAACTACGGCCGGCAGCTGACCTCGCGCTGGCAGCTCGGCCTCGGGGTGGGGTACGTGAAGTACACCTTCCAGACCATCCGCGGCGTCGACGTCGAGGGAATCGACATCGCGTCGATCGATCGCTCCGGGTACCGGGGGCGCGCCAGCGCGGCGTACGACCTGAGCCGCAGCACCCGCATCGGAGTCGCCTACGGCTGGCAGGAGTTCAGCTTCGGCGGCGGCGGCAACGAGACCTCCCAGCAGGTGTCGTTCACCTTGACGCACTCCTTCACCGAGCGCTGGGAGCTCGACCTGGCGCTCGGCGTGTTCGAGACGTCGGGGCGCACCGCCCGCGGTCAGAGCTTCACGCGCCACGGCGGCCAGGGAGCGATCGCGCTCACCCGGGCGTTCCGGCGCGTCGGCCTGCGGCTGTTCGCCCGCCACCGCCCGTCGCCCGGCGGATCGCTGCCCGGGCCCTCGACCGACTCGGCCGTCGGCCTCCTGCTCTACAAGGCGCACGGGCGGCGCTGGGGCTGGGAGGCGGTGGCGCGCTACGGCCGTCGTGACTCGATCGACCCCGCCATCGAGCGGATCGAGAACTGGGCGTACGGCGGCCAGATCGATTACTACGTCCACCGGCTCTTCGGCGTGCGACTGGAGGGCCTCTACACCGATCAGACGGGCCCTCCGCGCTTCGAGATCGAGTACTGGCGGATCGGCCTGAGCGTGGTGTGGACGCCGCTGGGCCGCACCCGGCTGGGCGGGGGCGCGGAGGCGGTGCCGACCTTCGAGGGCGAGTAGCGGCCGCGGCGAGATGACCGCGAGCGGGGTCACCGTCGAGCTCGCGGGCCCCGCCGACCGCGGCGCCTGGTCGGAGTTCGTCGCCTCCGAGCCCGGGGCGACTGTGGGGCACCTGTTCGAGTGGCGGGAGGTGATCGCGCGCTCCTACGGCAAGTGGGCGCCCTTTCTGATCGGGCGCGAGGGCGGCGAGTGCGTCGGGGTGCTGCCGCTGGTCGAGATGCGCGACCTCCTGCTCCGTCGCCGGCTCGTCTCGCTGCCCTTTCTCGACCGGGGCGGGATCCTGGCGCGCTCCGGTCCGGCGGCCGCCGCCCTCTGGCGCCGCGCCCTCGAGCTCGCCGCCGAGCGCGGGGCCGGCGGCGTCGAGCTCCGCGGCGGCCTGCCGGACGGGGAGGAGGCGGCCCCCACCCGGCGCTACCGGCTGGTCCTCGCGCTGCCGGAGAGCGTCGAAGAGCTCTGGGCGAAGCTGGGACCGAAGGTGCGCAACCAGGTCCGCAAGTCGGAGAAGGGCGGCCTGGCGACGCGGTCCGCCGGCGCCGCCGGCCTGGGCCCTTTCTACGAGGTGTTCTCGCAGAACATGCTCGACCTCGGCTCGCCCGTCCACGCCCGGGCCTTCTTCGAGCAGATGCTCGAGCAGCTCGGCGAGCGCGCCGAGGTCTGGCTGACCACGGGCCCCGGCGGCCGAGTCGTCGCCGGGGGGGTGGCGCTCTCGCTCCGCGGCGAGACCGTCGTCCCGTGGGCCGCCTCTCTGCGCGAGGCGCGGCCGGACTGCCCCAACCACTCGCTCTACTGGGCGATCCTGCGCGACGCGGTCGGCCGGCGGGCCGAGCGCTTCGACTTCGGCCGGTCGTGGGCGGATTCCGGCACCTTCCGTTTCAAGAGGCAGTGGGGGGCCGTCGCCCGGCCGCTCGTCTGGGGCGCCTACGACCGCCGGGGCCGCCGCCGGGAAGATCGCTCGCTCGAGCCGGCGGCGCACGGTCGGCTCGTCGCGCTCTGGCGGCGCATGCCGGCGGCGCTGGCGAGCCGCATCGGACCCGTGCTGCGCTCCCGGATCCCCAACTGAGCTCGTGGGCGCCATCGACGGCATCCTCGAGCGGCCCTGGGTCCTCGCCTGCGTCGCCCTCTACCTGAGGCGCTCGCCAATCGACCGCGGGCGCTGGCGGATCAAGGCGCGGGCGCTGCCGGCGGCCCGGCGGGCGCTGGCCGGTCGCGGCCGCCGCCGCGTCCGCACCCGTCGCGGGTTCCCGCTCGCGGTGGATCTCGACGATTGGGGCGGCCAGTACGTCTACCTGACGGGCGAGTACGAGGAGCCGACGGCGCGGGCGATCGAAGCGCTGCTGGCGCCCGGCGACACGGCGGTGGACGTCGGCGCCAACTTCGGCTACTTCACGGTGCTGGCGGGCCGGCGAGTGGGTCGCGGCGGGCGGGTGGTGGCGTTCGAGCCGCTGCCGGCGATGCGCCGCGAGCTCGAGGCGAACGTCGCCCTCAACCAGCTTCCGCAGTGCCGGGTCCGATCCGAGGCGGTCTCCGACCGCGCCGGCGCCGCGGCGCTGTTCGAGGGTCCGGCGGGCAATCCGGGGCTCTCCTCGCTGCGGGCGCTGGCCGACGCGGGACCGCCGCTCGAGGTGGAGACCGTGACGCTCGACGAGGCGCTCGCCGGCGACGAGCCCGTCGCCCTGGTCAAGATCGACGTCGAGGGCGCCGAGCTGAAGGTGCTCCGCGGCATGGCGGGGCTGGTCGAGCGCCGGCGCCCGGACGTGGTGCTCGAGGTCACCGACCGCTTCCTGCGCGAGATGGGCGACAGCGCCGAGGCGCTCTTTCGCCGCGCCCGCGACTGGGGGTACCGGATCTACCGCATCGACTGGCCGGGCCTGGTGCCGGTCGAGGCCGGCGCCGAGGGCCTGCCCGACCAGTTCAACGCGCTCTTGACCGCGCGCGAGTCGCTGCCGGAGGGAATCGCGGTCGCCGGCTAGCGGCGGGCTAGAATTCCGGTCGAGGCGTCGAGGAGCGCACGTGCGGGTTCTCTATCTCACCAACTCGGCCCAGATCGGGGGCGGCAACCGGGCGCTGGAGACGCTCTGGGAGGGCCTCGGCGACCGCGGCGTCGAGCCGCTCGCCGTGGTGCCGGAGCGCGGCCCGATGGTCGACCTCTGCCGCGAGAAGTCGATCCCGCGGGAGATCCTCGCTTACCAGCAGCCGAGCTGGCGCGAGCCCTTCCAGACCTGGCGCGGACTGCGCGCCTGGATCGAGCTGCTCGACCGCATGGAGCCGCGGCTGGTGCACGCCAACGACTTCGTCAACGCGCGCTCGATCGCTCCGGCGGCGTGGCGCCGGCGGCTGCCGCTCATCTGCCACGTGCAGTTCCACCGCTCGCCGGAGTTCCTGCGCTGGGTCTTCCGCGGGCTTCCCAAGCCGCGGCTGTTCATCCACAACAGCGAGGCGACGCGCGACCTCGTCGGGCCGGCGCTCGACCGGCACTGTCCCGGCTCGCGGCAGGAGGTCGTCCACAACAGCGTCTCGCTCGACAAGTTCCACCCGCCGGCCGGAGGGGCGGGGGGCCGGGCGGCGGACGG
>JBFJMD010000015.1:0-15243 GCA_041634115.1 Thermoanaerobaculia bacterium
AGCCGGGTCATCTCGTGCAGGCCACGGGTGATCAGCGCGGCGAGGGTATTGTGTCCCAGCCCGAGCCCGGTGACCACCCCGCCGGCGACCGCGATCACGTTCTTGGCGGCGCCGCCGAGTTCCACGCCGACGACGTCGGTCGAGCTGTAGAGGCGCAGACCGGGCGAGGCCAGGAGCTCGCGCAGCTCCGAAGCCAGCACCCCCTCGTCGGACCCGATGACCGCCGCGCTCGGCATCTCCGCCGCCAGCTCCGCGGCGAAGGTGGGGCCGGAGAGCACCGCGAAGCGGATCTCGCGGTCGGCGGCCAGCGCCTCCTCGAAGGAGACCTGGCTCATGCGGGCGCCGGTCTCGCCCTCGATCCCCTTGGTGCACGAGACCAGCGCCAGCGAGCGGCCGCGCGGGCGGGCGGCGAGGAAGTCCCGGACGACGGCGCGGAAGCCGTGCGAGGGGACGACCACCAGCGCGACCTCGCAGGCCCCCGCCTGCTCGAGGTCCGAGGTCGCCGTCAGGCTCGGCGGGAACGGCGCGTCGGGCAGGTACTCCCGGTTGACCCGCTCCTCGGCCAGCCGGCGGGCGAAGTCGGGGCGCCGCGCCCAGAGCCGCACCCGGTCGCCGCGGCGGGCGAAGTGGACGGCGAGGGCCGTGCCCCAGGAGCCGGCGCCGAGGACCGCGATCTCCATCACCAGTGCTCCATCTCGACCCGCTCGCCGAGCCGGTGCTCGGCGCCGGCGAGCAGGCGGCGGACGTTCTCTGCGTGCCGGGCGAGGACCAGGAGCCCGATGAGCAGGACGCCGGCGACGAGTTCCTTGGGGGCCCGCGGCGACCAGCCCACCCGCCCGAAGAGCGCGACGAAGGCCGGGGCCAGCGCCACGGCGAGGATCGAGCCCAGCGAGACGTAGCGCTTCCACGCCACGGCGACGAAGAAGACCGCCATCGACGCCGCGGCCGCGAGCGGCGCCAGCATCGCCAGCGCCCCCGCCGCCGTCGCCACGCCCTTGCCGCCCGAGAAGCCGAGGAAGAGCGGGAAGACGTGGCCGGCGACGGCCGCCACCCCGGCCGCGGCGAGCACCGCCGGCGACGCTCCCAGCCAGCTGCCGACGGCGACCGGCGCCAGGCCCTTGCCGAAGTCGAGCGCCAGCACCGCGAGCGCCGGCAGCGCGCCGACCGCGCGCATCGCGTTCGTCGCCCCCGGATTGCCGCTGCCGACCGATCGCACGTCGATCCCCCGCAGGGCGCGCACGACCAGGAAGCTGAACGGCACCGAGCCCACCAGGTAGGCGGCCGCGATGAGACCGAGCCAGATCACCGCGCCGGGTCCTCCAGCGGGTACTCGCTGCGAGCGCGGTAGCGGGCTCCGGTGGGGGTCAGGTGGCTCTCCATCAGGGTGCCTTGGCGTGCCCGGAAGGCGTCCACCTCGCCCGCGCGGAAGGCGCCGAGCCAGCGCTCGAGCGCCGCTCGCGGCCAGCGGGAGCCGAGGCGGGCCAGGGTGAGGTGAGGGTGGAACGGGCGACCCTCGGGCTCCTCCCCGAACACGCCGGCCGCGCTCCGCGCGATGGCGCGCTGCAGCTCCCGGAGCCCGTCGCCCGATTCTAGACCGAGCCAGAGCACCCGCGGCGGGCGGCCGGCGGGGAAGGCGCCGGCCACGGTGGGGCGCAGCTCGAGCGGCGGGAAGCGGGCGAAGACCGGGGCGAGGGCCCGGTCGAGGGCCGCCACCGACCCGGCCTCGCGCTCGCCGAGGAAGGCGAGCGTCAGATGGACGGCCTCGGGGCGGACCCAGCGGGCGGCCGGCAGCTCGCCGCGCACCGCCGCCACCCGCCGCCCGATCTGCTCGCGGACGGTCTCCGGGGGCTCGAGCGCCACGAACAGCCTCACCCCTCCGCCGCCCCGCCGGCGCCGCGCGCGAGCAGCCGCCGGCGCAGGAGGTCGAGCGCCCACTGGCAGGCGAGGCGCCGGACCCGCTCCCGGTCCCCGGGCAGCCGCAGCCGCCGGTGGCCGAGCCCCTCGGGCTCCGGCCCCGCCAGCGCGACGTGGACGGTGCCGACGGGCTTCTCGTCGCTGCCGCCCGCCGGCCCGGCGATGCCGGTCACCGCCACGGCCCAGTCGCTTCCGAGGGCCTCGCGGGCGCCGGCCGCCATCGCCCGCGCCACCTCCTCGCTCACCGCGCCGTGCCGCTCCAGGAGCGCTTCCGGTACCGCCAGCAGCCGGCGCTTGAGCTCGTTCGAGTACGCCACCACGCCGCCGCGGAAGTAGTCGCTGCTGCCCGGCACCCGGGTGAGCCGCTCCGAGAGCAGCCCGCCGGTGCAGGACTCGGCCGTCGCCACGGTGGCGCCGGCCCGGCGCAGGAGGTCGCCCACGGTCGCCTCGAGCGTCGCCCGCTCGGCATGCGCGAAGACGGCGTCGCCGAGCGCCTCGCAGAGCCGCGCCACCCGCGCCTCGAGCGCGGCCCGGCGCTCGGTCTCGGGGCCGGCCCGGGTCACCGCGACGACGATCTCGCCGGGCGACGAGAGGACCGAGAAGTCTCCGGCGCCCCCGAACTCGCCGTAGACCGGGGCGAGCATCTCCTCGAGCGTCGACTCCGGGACGCAGGCGACCTTCAGGTAGCGGCTCTCCACCCGGTCGCCGCCGGAGCGCCCCGCCAGCCACGGCTCGAGCGCCTCGCGGGCGAGGCCCTCCAGCTCGAGCGGCACGCCGGGAAAGAGGAAGATCGTGCGGTCGCCGCGCTCGATCCGCAGCCCGGGCGCGGTGCCCCGCCGGTTCGCCAGCACCTCGGCGCCGTCGATCACCTGCGCCTGGCGGCGGTTGACCTCGGGCATCCGCATGCCGAAGCGGGCGAACTTCTCGCGGATGTCCTCGACCAGGTCCGGGCGCTCCGCGAGCCCGCGGCCGACCGCGGCGGCGACCGCTTCGCGGGTGACGTCGTCGGCGGTGGGCCCCAGCCCGCCGGTCACCAGCACCAGCTCGCAGCGCTCCAGGCTGGCCTCGACCTCGGCCCGGATTGCCGCCACCGAGTCGCCGACCACCGCCTTGCGCGCCAGGCCGACCCCGAAACGGCGTAAAATGCCGGTCAGGAGCAGCGAGTTGGTGTCCAGGCGCTCGGTGCCCAGCAGCTCGCTGCCCACCGCCAGGATCGCGGCTTGCATGGCGAGGATGATAGAGGCCCCGAGGGACCGGGGCAAGGCGGCCGGCACGCCCCGCGGGCGCCCCGCGGGCCGTCGAATTGACACCTTCGGGCGACGTTCGTACCATCCTCCGATGCTCCGCCGAGGCCTCCCCTTCGCGACCCTTGCCCTGGCGCTGGCGGCCGCGGCGCCGGCGCCGCCGGCGGCCGCGGCGCCGCGCGGCCGCCCGACGGAGGTGCTCCAGGCGCCCGAGAGCGACCGCGGGCTGGTGCTGGTGGTCTCCGGCCGCCGCGCCCGGGCGGAGTGGCGGCACGGCCGCGAGAGGGCGCCGCGGCTGCGCCGCGGCGAGTACCTCGTCTCGGTGGCCGACCTCGGACGGGGCTGGGTGGCCGCCGGGGTGCGGCCGGCCGGCACCGCCGACGGCGCCACCGAGATCTTCCTCATCGAGGCGGACTCCGGCGGCCGGCGGCGGCTGCGGCCGCCGGCGCCGGCCGCCGGCGGCAAGCTGCGGCTGCGGCCGGTGCCGATCGTCGAGCGAGGCCGCCTCGCCGGCCTCGCCTGGCTCGAGGGGGACCACCCGCGCCGCGCCGCCGTCGTCGCCGCCGACTGGACCGGCGCCGGCTGGGGGCCGACCCGAACCGTCTCGCCGCCCGGCCGCGGCAGCCAGTCGGGGCTCGCCGCCGCGACCCTCGGCGACGGCTCGACCCTGCTGGTCTGGAGCGCCTTCGACGGCGAGGACGACGAGATCCTCTGGAGCCGCCGGCGCGGCGAGGGCTGGGGGGCGCCGAGCCGGCTCCACCCGGGCAACGCGACCCCCGACGTGACCCCGGCGGTGATCGCCACGCGGCGGGGCGCCCTCGCCGTCTGGGGTCGCCTCGACGGCGGAGCCTACCGGCTGTACTCCTCCCGCTTCGCCGGCGGGAGCTGGAGTCCGCCGCGGCCGGCCGCCGCCGCCGGCTCGCTCTTCCCGACCCTCCACCGCTCGCGGCAGGGGCTCTTCCTCCTCCACTGGAGCGCCGCGCCCGACGGCTGGGCCGTCGCCGAGATCGACGCCGAGGCCCGGACCCTTCGTCGGGCGCTTGTCCCGGCGGCGCCCGGACCGCGCCCGGCGCTGGCGGCAAGCGACGGAGAAGGACCGACGCTGCGCCTGGCCGCGGGCCGCCGCCGCGCGGGCGCCGCCTGGAGTCCACAGCCGTGAGCCCGCAGCCATGAAGGCGCGCCCGATCCTGCTCGCCGCCGCCCTCGCCCTGGCGGCCGCCGCCGCGGACGCCCAGGACCTCGTCTACCTGGCGTTCGGCGACAGCATCACCGACGGGGTCGGCGACAAGAGCGTCCCCGGGGGCTACCCGCCGCGGCTCCAGAGGCTGCTCCGCGACGCCGGCGAGTCGGTCGTGGTCGAGAACCACGGGCTTTCCGGCGAGAACACCAGCCAGGCGCTGTCGCGGATCGGTTCGGTGCTGGCCCGCGGCGGCGACTGCCTGCTGCTCATGGAGGGCACGAACGACGTGACGATGGTGGCCCGCGGCGAGATCTCGCTCGAGACCGTGATCGCCAACCTGCTCGCCATGGCGGATCGCGCGGAAGGCCTCGGCATCCGGCCGGTCCTGGCCACCGTCATCCCCCGGTTCCCGGACGCGGAGCGCGACTCGCGCAACGTCCACAACCGGGTCTTCGCCTGGGAGATGCGCGAGCGGGCGTTTCTGACCCGCCGCGCCCTCGTCGACAACTACGAGGCGTTCAATCCCGAGGTCGAGCCGGACGTCTTCTCCGACCTCTACGCCTCGATCCCGAACGACGGCGTCGGCCACCCCAACCCCGACGGCTACGACCGCATGGCCGCCAACTTCGCCGACGTGCTCCTCGAGCGCGACACGATGGCGCCGGTGCCGGGGCGCTACTCCCCCGCCTTCGCGTCCGAGCCGATCCCGCTCTCGACCGAGATCCGCGCCACGCTCTACGAGCCCGCCGGCTCGAGCGGCATCGACCTCTCCGAGACCTTCCTGGTGATCAACGGCAATCCCGTCGCCGAGCCCACGCCGGAGAGCAACCGCCGCAAGGCGGAGCTCGCGCACCTCGGCCGCCGGGCGCTCGGCTGCCGAGCCAAGGTCTCCGTCCGCTCCCAGGACCGCGCCGATCCGCCGAACGTGATCGAGCGGGTGCTCGCCGTCTACGAGCTCGAGGGCCGCAGGGTCCTGCCCGGCGACGTCGACTTCGACTGCCGGATCGACGGCGCCGATCTGGTGGCCTTCGCGCTCGCCTTCGGCGCCGAGGCGGGAGAGGAGCGCTTCGACCCCGAGCTCGACTTCAACGGCGACGACCGGATCGACGGCGAGGACCTGGCGCTGCTGGCGTCGAACTTCGGGAAAGACACGAGCTGATCCGGCCCTAGCCGGAGATGCGCTCGACGACGAGCGCCGGCGCCGGCGCCGGCGCCTCGCTCAGCGAGAAGCAGCCCTCGAGGTCGGCAACGAGGCGGGGCCGCGGCTCGCGCGTGTAGAGGCGGGCCAGCTCTTCGCCCGCCGCCAGCCGCCGCCCCAGCCGCGACCGGTACTCGAGCGACACGCCGGGGTCGATCGTGGCCCCGGGCCCCATCCGGCCGCCGCCGGCCTCCGCGACCAGGAGCCCGATCCGCCGGGTCGCCACCTCCGCCAGGTAGCCGGCCCGCGGCGCCCGCACCGTCGCCACGGTCGGCGCCAGCTCCCGGCTCGCCGCCTCGAGCCGCCCGGCGTCGCCGCCCTGGGCCGCGACCCACTCCTCCAGCTTGCGGCGCCCGGAGCCGTCCGCGATCGCCGCTTCCAGGGCGGCCCGCGGCAGCTCGCGGCCGGCGAGCCGTCCGAGCTCCTCGCAGAGGGCGAAGACCACTTCCATCAGGTCGGGCGGCCCCTCGCCGCCGAGGCAGGCGAGGGTCTCGGCGACCTCGGCCGCGTGCCCCACCCAGCGGCCGAGGGGCTGGCTCATGTCGGTCAGGAGGACCGAGGCGCGGCGCCCCAGGGCGGTGGCGATCTCGACCAGGCTGCGCGCCAGCGCGCGGGCCTCGGCGGGATCGGTCAGGAAGGCGCCGTTGCCGGTCTTGACGTCGAAGACCAGCGCCGCGGCGCCGGTCGCCAGCTTCTTCGAGAGGATGCTCGCCGTGATCAGCGAGATCGACTCCACCGTCGCGGTGCCGTCGCGCAGCGCGTACAGCCGCCGGTCCGCCGGCGCCACCCGCTCGGTGGCCACGCCCACCGCCATCCCGGTGGCGCTGAGCACCTCCAGGCAGCGCTCGCGGTCGAGGCCGAGGTCGAGGCCGGGGACCGTCTCCAGCTTGTCGGCGGTGCCGCCGGTGTGTCCGAGCCCGCGGCCGGTGAGCATGACGACCGGCTGGCCGCAGGCGGCGGCGAGCGGCGCCAGCACCAGCGACACCTTGTCGCCGACGCCCCCGGTCGAGTGCTTGTCGCCCAGGTTCGGGATTTCCGACGCCAGGTCCCAGCGCTCGCCGGACTCGAGCATGGCGAGCGTCAGCGCCCGGGTCTCGGCGGCGCTCAGGCCGCGAATCGCGGACGCCATGAGGAACGCCGCGAGCTGGCCTTCGGACCACGAGCCGTCCACGCACCCGGCCACCACGGCCCGGATCTCGGCCTCCTCGAGCTCCTCGCCCGCCCGCTTCCTCGCCAGGACCCGGTAGGGGTTCATCCCTCGAGGGCGTCGACCCGGCCCTCGGCTTCGGCGCGCAGCGGCGACTCGGGGTGCTCGTCGACCAGCCGGCCGTAGGCGTCGCGGGCCTCCGCCGGGCGGCCGAGCTCCTCGAGGGCCAGGCCGAGCTGGTGCAGCAGGACGTCCTTGGGCAGCTTCTCGCGGGGATCGTCGAGCCGCGCCCGCAGCCGGTCCACCAGCTCGGCCGAGCGGCCCTGGGCGCGGTCGAGGGCCATCAGGTTGAGCTGGATCTGGGCGGCGAGCAGGTGGTCGCCCTGGCGGTCCAGGAACTCCTCCCAATGCTGTCGGGCCTCGTCCTCGCGCCCCGCCGCGGCCGCCAGGCCGCCGAGGTAGGCGCCGGCGATGTCGGCGGCGTCGGTGCCGCCGTACTCCTCGCGCACCGCGCGGAACAGCTCGTCCGCCCGCGCCTTGCGGGCCGCGTCGTCGCCGAAGCTGGGCCGCGCGGCGTCGTCGGGGCGGGGATCGGAGGCGTCCACCGGCGCCGCGTAGGCGGCGAGCGCCACCGCCAGCCGCTCGCCGGCGGCGGCCTCGCGACGCTCGCGGAACATCCACACCCCCCAGGCGACGAGCAGCGCCAACATCAGCCCCACCACGCCGAGGACCAGCGTACGGCCGTGCCTCTGCAGAAAACCGACGAAGCTGCCGACGGTCTCCAGGACCTCGTCGCGCTTGATCTCCTTGCGTGTCAGTCTCTGACTCATGTTCTCGGGTCCCTCGAAGACCGGCCTGCGCGGTTGGCTTTGTCGGGCTGGTGCGGCTGGGAGGACTCGAACCCCCGACCTAGAGCTTAGGAAGCTCCAGCTCTATCCACCTGAGCTACAGCCGCCAGGCGTCGGGATTATAGCGCCTGTCAGTACTTGATCAGGGATTCGGTGGAGTACCCCGCGAGCTTCTCCCGGCCGTTGAGGAACGTGAGCTCGACGATGAAGCCGAATCCGGCGACCTTGCCGCCGAGCGCCTCGATCATCTTGGCGGTCGCTTTCGCGGTCCCCGCCGTCGCGATCAGGTCGTCGACGACGAGCACCCGGTCGCCCTTCTCGATGGCGTCGTCGTGCATCTCCAGCCGGTCCTCGCCGTACTCGAGCTCGTAGCTCTCGGAGACGACGCTGCTCGGCAGCCGGCCCGACTTGCGCACCGGCACGAAGCCCGCGTTGAGGTTGTAGGCGACGATCGGCCCGAACATGAAGCCGCGCGACTCGATGCCGACGACCTTGTCGACGTGCAGCGAGGAGAAGAGCCACACGAAGCGGTCAACCGTCATGCGCAGCGCCTGCGGGTTCTGCAGCAGCGTCGTAATGTCGTAGAAGAGGATCCCCGGCTTCGGGAAGTCCGGGATCTCGCGGATGTATTTCTTGAGGTCGTCCATCGCGTCCTTTCACCGCCGCGCCGCGCCCGCCCCTCTCCGGGCGGCCGCCGGCCGGGCACCTAGTAGGTGATCTCGAACCCCTCCCCGGCGGGGAGCGCGGTCAGCCGCTCTTCGTCCACCCCCGTCACTCGCGCCCCCGGCGGCCCCTCGGAGAGCGCCGAGACGAAGGACTCGACCGCGCCGGCGGGACCGGCGACGACGACCTCGACCGTCCCGTCGCTCGCGTTGCGCACTGTTCCTCGAAGACCCATCGAAACCGCCAAGCGCCGCGTGAAGTATCGAAAACCGACTCCCTGCACCCGGCCGCGCAATCGCAGCCGGCGGCCGGAGATCACTTCGCTCGTCACCTCTTACTCGCCCGAGGCGCCCGCCCCGCCCGACGCACGCCGCGCCCGACGACCAGAAAACCCGCGACCAGGAGGATAACAAATGCCACCGTCAGCAGCCCGAAGTGCTCGACCACGAAGGGCTTCGCCGCCTCGCCGAAGATGCGGATGAGCACCGCCACCGCGAAGAACCTGAGGCTCCTCGCCACCGCCGAGGCGAGCAAGAAGATCTTGAAGTCGACCGCGAAGGCGCCGCCCGAGATCGTGAACAGCTTGTAGGGGATCGGCGTCAGCCCGGCGATCCCGGTCGCCCACGCGTTGTAGCGCTCGTAGTAGGACTCGACCGCCCGCACCCGCTCGGAGTCGAAGAAGCGCTTGAGCACCGGGCGGCCACCGAAGTAGCCGATGCCGTAGCCGCCGACGCCGCCGAGCACCGAGCCGATCGAGCACAGCGCCGCGAACTCCAGCGCCCGACTCGGCTCGGCGAAACAGAGCGGGATGAGCAGCGCGTCGGGCGGGATCGGGAAGAAGCTGCTCTCGGCGAAGGCGATCCAGAAGAGCGCCCAGCCGCCGTGCGGAGTCTGGGCGAAGGCCTGGACCCAGTGCAGCAGGTCCGCCGGCAGCGAACGGACCAGGTCCCAGAGCCTCGCGAGACCCTCGGTCACGACGCCGCCCCCCAGCCGTGCCGGCCCACCAGCGGCACGAAGGCCACCGCCTCGCCCTCGCTGCGGCGCACGCCGCGCTTGAGCCTGCGGTAGGTCACCAGCCACTGCAGGTCGCGCCCCCCCTCGGGCACCACGAGCAGGCCGCCGGGCGCCAGCTGCTCGAGCAGCGGCGGCGGCACCGCCGGCGCCGCGGCGGTGACCAGGATGCGGTCGAAGGGGCCGACCTCGCTCCAGCCCACCGTGCCGTCGAAGATTTGGATCTTGACGTTCTCGAGGCCGAGATCGCGGATCCGGCGGATCGCGCCCCGCGCCAGCTCGGGCACCCGCTCGAGGCTGTAGACGCGCCGCGCGAGCCGCGCCAGCAGCGCGGTCTGGTAGCCGGAGCCGGTGCCGATCTCGAGCACCGAGTGCTCCGGCTCGAGCGCCAGCAACTCGGTCATGCGCGCCACCACCCAGGGCTGGGAGATGGTCTGCGCGCTGCCGATCGGCAGCGCGAAGTCGCCGTAGGCCCGGTTCTTCATGTGGCTCTTGACGAACTCGTGCCGCGGCAGGTCGAGCATCGCGTCCAGCACCCGCCGGTCGCGAATCCCCTTCGCCTCCAGATCGCGCACCATCTTCTCTCGCTGGTAGCGGTAGGGCCGGCTCACCGGCGGAAGGTCTCCGCCAGCCGATCCAGCTTCTCGCCCAGCCAGTCCTGGGACTCCAGGCCGCGGTAGTCGGTCAGGTCGAGGTGGAGCGGCGTGACCGAGATGCGGCCCGCGGCCACCGCCTCGTGGTCGGTGCCCTCGTCCTGCTGCCACTCCGGGGTGCCGGCGATCCAGAAGTACTTGCGCCCCCGCGGATCGACCTTCTCGATCACCGACTGCTTGTAGACCCGGCGCCCCAGGCGGGTGAAGTCGATCCCGCGGATCTCGTTCGCCGGCACGTTGACGTTGAGCAGCAGGTCCGAGGGCAGCGGCGCGTCGAGCAGCGACGCGATCAGCTGGCGGGCGAAGACGGCCGCCGGCTCGAAGGAGAAGTGCTCGGCGACCTCCTGGCTGAACGCCAGCGAGGGGATGCCGAGCAGCGTCCCCTCGAAGGTGGCGCTCACGGTGCCGGAATAGGTCACGTCGTCGCCGAGGTTGACGCCGAAGTTGATGCCCGAGACGACGAGGTCCGGCGGCCGCTCCTTGAGCAGCCACAGGACCCCCAGGTTGACGCAGTCGGTCGGCGTGCCGTCCACCGAGTAGGTGTTCTCCTCCAGACGCTGCATGCGCAGCGGCCGGTCGAGGGTGAGCGAGTGGCCGGTGGCGCTCTGCTCGCGGTCGGGGGCCACCACCACGACCTCGCCGAGGTCGGCGAGCGCCCGGGCGAGGAGCTTGATCCCCTCGGAGTAGACGCCGTCGTCGTTGGTGACCAGGATGCGGGTCAAGCGGGTCTCCTCGGGCGCGCGGCCGGCCCGCGGCTAGGCCTCTCCCAGATAGGGCCCGACGATCGGCGCCAGCGCCTCGCGGGTCGCCGCCGGCACCGCCGCCGGATCGGTGATCAGGGACTGGGCGAGGATGCCGGCCCAGGGGCTGCGCTCGCCGGCCGGGATCAGCGCCACGATCCGGCGCAGCGCCTCTTGCGCGGTCTTGACGTTCTGCTGCACCACCTGCATCACGGCGACGCCGCTCACCGCCTCCTCGCTCTCGTGCCAGCAGTCGTAGTCGGTCACCATGGCCAGCGTCGCGTAGCTCATCTCGGCCTCGCGGGCGAGCTTCGCCTCCTGCAGGTTGGTCATGCCGATGACGTCGAAGCCGCGGGAGCGGTACTCCTCGGACTCGGCGCGGGTCGAGAACTGCGGCCCCTCCATGCACAGGTAGGTGCCGCCCTCGTGGATCTTGGCGCCCGCCGCCCGC
The DNA here is from genome assembly GCA_041634115.1 of Thermoanaerobaculia bacterium. Lineage (GTDB taxonomy): Bacteria > Acidobacteriota > Thermoanaerobaculia > Multivoradales > JAHEKO01 > JBFJMD01. Next base: position 11,050 of record JBFJMD010000015.1, read on the forward strand.
GCCCCCTCGACCAGCAGCTTGGAGAGCCGCGGGCAGACCGGATCGGCGAGCGACACGTGGGCCACCAGACCGTTGCCGAAGAAGGTGTCCGGGCGGTGGCGGGTGCGGTCGTAGAACTGGTCCGGAACCAGGATGTCGGTGGGCTCGTACTCGATCTTGAGCGAGCCGACCGCCGAGACCGAGACGATCCACTCGACCCCGAGCACCTTGAAGCCGAAGATGTTGGCGCGGTAGTTGAGCTCGCTCGGCAGCAGCCGGTGGCCGCGCCCGTGGCGCGGCAGGAAGGCCACCCGGCGGCCGGCCAGCTCGCCCACGACGTAGGGGTCCGAGGGGTCGCCGAACGGAGTCTCGATCCGCCGCTCCTCCACCACCCGCATGTCTTCCATCTGGTAGAGGCCGCTGCCTCCGATCACCCCGATCTCGATCCTCGTCATCGTCTCCTCCAGAAGCCGCCCGCGAGCGCTCGCGGGCTAACGGTCAGGCGGGCCTCAGCCCGGTTCGCCCGCGATCGCCGCGACCACCGCGAGCGCGGTCTCGAGCGCCCGCCGCCCGGCGGCGCCGTCGACGACAAGCGCGGCCTCGCCGCGGCAGGCGCGCAGGAACTCCTCCAGCTCGCGCTGCAGGGCGTCGGCCTCCCCGACCTCGAGGTCGTGGGGCAGGATGCGGCGCTCGCCCCCCTCCTCGAGCCGGTAGCCGCGCACCTCCTTGGCCCCGTAGTCGAGAGAGTAGTAGCTGTGCGGCAGAAACGCCCTCAGCTTGCGCACGGACTCGTCCGAGACCCTCGACGCGGTCAGGTTCGCGATGCAGCCCGACTCCAAGGCGATTCTCACGTTGGCGATGTCGATGCGCTCCGTCAGCACGTTGATCCCGGTCGCCCGGATCTCCGAGACCGGGCTGGGATCCAGCGCGTGCAGGACCTGGAGATCGTGGATCATCAGGTCGAGGATGACGTCGATGTCGAGGCTGCGCGCCTTGAAGGACGCCAGCCGGTGCACTTCGACGAAGCCCGGCGGCAGCCCCAGCCCGAGGAGCGCCTGGACCGCGGGATTATAGAACTCGACGTGCCCGACCGCGAGCACCCGGTCGCCGGCCGCCGCCAGCAGGTCGTCGGCCTCCGCCAGCGACGCCGCGATCGGCTTCTCCACCAGCACGTGGACGCCGCGCTCCAGCAGCCGGCAGCCGACCTCCCGGTGGGCGACCGTCGGCACCGCCACAACGACCGCCTCGACCGCGGCGGCGAGCGCGTCGAGATCGGCGTAGGCGCGGGTGCCGTGCTCCGACGCCACCCGGCTCGCCGTCTCCGGCCGCAGGTCGAAGACGCCGGCGAGGTCGGCGGCGGGGTGGGCGGCGAGGATCCTGGCGTGGTGGCCGCCGAGCGCTCCGGTGCCGACCACGCCCACCCGCACGGGCGCCGCGGACTCAGTCAGCGGCGCCTCCGCGGGTGCCGCGCCGGCCCGGCGGAGTGCGGATGATCCCCCTCTTCGAGGCTGAGATGAACTCGATCAGCACTCGCGCGTCGTCGTCGTCGGGAAGCTCGGCGGCGAGCCGCTCGACCGCCTGGCCGATCCGCAGCCCCGAGCGGCTGACGATGCGCAGCGCGCGCTCGATCCGGCGCAGCCGCTCGTCGTCGAAGCCGCGCCGCTTCAAGCCCAGTCGGTTGACGCCCAGGCAGACCGGCTTCTGTCCCACCGTGCGCGCGTAGGGCAGGGCGTCCATGGTGACGACCGAGAAGCCCCCGATGGAGGCGTGGCGGCCGATGCGGCAGAACTGATGCACGGCGCAGAAGGCGCTGAGGATGGCGTCGTCCGCCACCTCCACGTGGCCGGCCAGGGTCGAGGCGTTGCCGAAGATCGTTCGGCTGCCGATCCGGCAGTCGTGGGCGACGTGGGTGTAGGCCATGAAGAGGTTGCCGTCGCCGATCGAAGTCGTGCCGCCGCCGAGCGCGGTGCCCCGGTGGACGGTGGAGAACTCCCGGAAGGTGTTGTCGTCGCCCACCTCCAGGAAGCTGCGCTCCCCCTGGTACTTGAGGTCCTGGGGGTCGAACCCGACGCAGGCGTGCGCGAAGATCCGGTTGCGCTCGCCGAGCGTCGCCGGCCCGGCGAGCTGGGCGCCGGCGCCGATCTCGCTGCCCGCGCCCACCGCCACCTCGGGGCCGATCACCGCGTAGGGGCCGACGCGCACGTCGCTCCCCAGCTCGGCCCGCCGGTCGATGACCGCGGTGGGATGAATGAGCTCGGGCATCCGGGTCAGAAGCTCAGCGGGCGATCATCGCCGAGCTGCAGATCGCCTCCGCCGCGACCTTGCCGTCCACCAGCGCCTTGCCGTCGAGCTTGCTGTAGCTCGGGCGCAGCCGCAGCACCTCGATCTCGTAGCGGATCTGATCGCCCGGCACCACCGGACGGCGGAAGCGCGCCTGCTCGATCGCCGTGAAGTAGATCAGGTTGCTCTTCCGGTCCTCGCGGTCGTGCAGCAGCAGCAGGCCGGCGGCCTGCGCCATGCCCTCGACCAGCAGCACGCCCGGCATCACCGGGTGCCCCGGGAAGTGGCCGACGAAGTACGGCTCGTTGATGGTCACGTTCTTGATCGCCACGATGCGCTTGCCGGGCTCCAGCTCGAGCACCCGATCGACCAGCAGGAACGGGTAGCGGTGCGGCAGCACCGACTCGACCCAGCGGCTGTCGCGGACCGTCTCGCCCTCACTCACTGTCTGTGTCCTCCCTTTCGCCGCCCAGCCTGCGCTCCAGCTCGCGCAGCCGGCTGCGCATCTCGGCGAGTCGCGACGCGATCGCCTGCTGGCGGCGCCAGGCGGCCGCGTCGCCGGCGGGAATCCCCGCCACCCGCGCCCCCGCCGGGACCGACCTGAAGACCGCCGACTTGGCCGCCACCGAGGCGCCGTCGCCGATCTCCAGGTGCCCGGCCGCGCCCGACTGGCCGGCCATCACCACCCCCGCTCCGAGCCGCGTGCTGCCGGCGATGCCGACCTGGGCCACGAGCAGACAGTGGGGACCGACGCGCACGTTGTGGCCGAGCTGTACGAGGTTGTCCATCTTGGTTCCGGCGCCGATTCGCGACTCGTCCAGCAGCGAGCGGTCCATGGCGCTGTTGGCGCCGATCTCCACGTCGTCCTCGACGACCGCGCGCCCGACGTGACGCAGCTTGGTGTGCACCCCGTCGTGCGTAGCGTAGCCGAAACCGTCGCAGCCGAGAACCACCCCGGAGTGGAGCACGCAGCGGGCGCCCACCTCGACCCCGTCGTAGAGCACGACGTGCGGGTGGAGCACCGTGCCCTCCCCCACCCTGGCGCCGCGGCCGACGACCGAGTGCGCGTGGATCGCCGCGCCGGCGCCCACGACCGCCGCTTCCCCGACCACCGCGTAGGGTCCGACGTAGACGCCGGGGCCGAGCTCGGCGCCGGCGCCGACGATCGCGGTCTCGTGGATGCCGCTCGGCGGCGGCTCGGGCGGATGGAAGACCTCGAGCAGCTTCGCCAGGGCGAAGTAGGGGTCCTCGGCCACCAGCAGGTCGCGGTCGAGCTCCGCCAGGCTCTTCCCCACCAACAGCGCCCCCGCCCGGCTGGCCAGCGCCTTGCGCCGGTAGCGCGGATTGGTCACGAACGAGAGCCGCCGCTCGCCCGCCGACTCGAGGGTGCCGAGACCGTCGATCTCGCGGTCCGGGTTCCCGCGCACCGCGCCGCCGACGATCTCGGCCAGCTCAGCCAGGCGGCGGGTCAACTCAGTTTCCCGCGCCCTGCTGCTGGTCGAACCTCTCCAGGATGACGTCGGTGATGTCGACCTCGTCCCGGGCGAAGACGAGCCCGCTCTGGAACTTGTTGAAGATCAACGTGTAGCCGCGCTCGTTGCCGATCTGGTTGATGAGCGGCATGACCTTCTTCTCGATCTCCTCGAACGACCTGTCGCGGGCCTTCTGCATCTCGCGGTCGGCGTCGTCGCGGAAGCGCTGGAGCTCGATCACCTTCTCCTCCAGCTCCTTCTGCATCTCCGCCAGCCGCTCCTCGGAGAGCGAGAGTCGGCCCTCGGCGATCCGGTTCTGGAGGTCCTTGATGGCGTCCTGCTTCGCCTTGTCCTGCGTGCGCTTGGACTCCTGCAGCTCGCGCAGCTTCTGCACCGCCCCCTGACCCAACTGGGAGTCGGTGAGGATGCGGCCGACGTCGATCACCGCCACCTTGGGCGGCGA